>NZ_VJZD01000259.1 GCF_009377175.1 Streptomyces adustus | reverse complement strand
GCGACGACTGGCACACGCCCCAAAAGAAGCAGCGCAGGCCTGAGTCTCTACCGGATCGTCCGCGAGCTGCAGACACTCCTCGCCACCTGGACCGGCGCCTGCCCCACCTGCCACCGCAACATACCCATACCCATACGAACCTGACCAAGCACTACCAGGTGCGCGAGTCGAACCCGGTGTCGGTGGTCTTGCCCTGGCCCGCCGGGTCGCCGTAGGCGATGTCGCCCGCGTGCAGGTGGAAGGCCGGGTTCTGGCCGAGGATCAGGCTGTCGTTGGCCAGCGCGTGGTAGCTGACCCCCTGGTCGCCGAAGGCGGTGAAGGTGAACGGCTGCTTGCAGTCGGGCGCGGTGGTGAAGGTGCCCAGGGTGCCGGCCAGGTGCGCCTCGGCCGGGTCGAAGCCCTGGTGGCCGACGCCGTAGTAGTACGTCCGGCCCGGGCGCAGGTGGGTGAGCTTGGCGTGCAGGTAGTACTGGTTGTGGTCGCCGCTCGCGCCGACACCGGCCGGGGTGTAGAGGGTGCGGACCTCGGCCTCGATCTTGCGGGAGAGGTCCCAGGGGTGGGCGCCGATCCGGATGAAGGGCTTCTTCACCGCGACCGGGACCTGCCACGAGACCGTCATCTCGGTGCTCGGGTCGTTGCCGTAGGCGAGGTGGCGGCCGAAGGGGGCGACGAGGGCGCCGTCGACCTTCTCGGCCGCGGGCGCGGTGGACTGGGTGGGTACGGCGGCCTGGGCGGTGGCGCCCGGCACGAACGCGCCACCGACGACGGCGCCCACGGTGACCGCGCCGCCTCTGATCATCGTGCGCCTGGAGAATCTGGCGCGCAGGTATTCGTGCTGTTCGGCCATGCTCATGCGCTCGGCCAGCTGCTCGGGTACGCCCATGCGAGGAATGTCCATGGCGTCTGAAACTCGTCTCCCAAGGCTACGGACCGCAAGACTCAGGATGGACAGCCGACGAACAGCACCTCATAAGAGATTCAACACAGCCCTGCCCGAAATCGGGCAGGATTGTTGCGGATCTACCGCCGGTACCCCAGGATCTACCGGGTGCACGACGAACTCGTTGATCACCTGACGCGGTCCACGCCCCTCAACCGGGGTGAGGCCCTGCGGGTGGTCCAGGACGTGCTCGCCTATTTCGACGAGACGACCGAGGACTACGTCCGTCGCCGCCACCGCGAGCTCCAGGCCCAGGGCCTGGTGAACGCGACGATCTTCGAACGGATCGAGGCGGACCTGAAATACCGGGCGGTGTCGCCGCCGGAGCTCTCGCTCCGGCAACTGCGCCGCATGGTCTACGGCTGAGGAATACCTATATATGTGCGGAATTGTCGGATACATCGGTCGGCGTGACGTCGCTCCCCTCCTCCTGGAGGGCCTCCAGCGTCTGGAGTACCGCGGCTACGACTCCGCGGGCATCGTCGTCACCTCGCCGAAGACGCCGGGTCTGAAGCTGGTCAAGGCCAAGGGCCGGGTCCGTGACCTGGAGGCCAAGGTCCCGGCGCGCTTCAAGGGCACCACGGGCATCGCCCACACCCGCTGGGCCACCCACGGCGCCCCGTCCGACGTCAACGCGCACCCGCACATGTCGACCGACAACAAGGTCGCCGTCGTCCACAACGGCATCATCGACAACGCCTCCGACCTGCGCAGGAAGCTGGAGGCCGACGGGGTCGAGTTCCTCTCCGAGACCGACACCGAGGTCCTCACCCACCTCATCGCGCGCTCCCAGCACGAGAAGCTGGAGGACAAGGTCCGCGAGGCGCTGCGGGTGGTCGAGGGCACCTACGGCATCGCCGTGATGCACGCCGACTTCAACGACCGCATCGTGGTGGCCCGCAACGGCTCCCCGGTCGTCCTCGGCATCGGCGAGAAGGAGATGTTCGTCGCCTCGGACATCGCCGCCCTGGTCGCCCACACCCGGCAGATAGTCACGCTGGACGACGGCGAGATGGCCACCCTCAAGGCGGACGACTTCCGGACGTACACCACCGAGGGCACCCGCACCACCGCCGAGCCGACCATCGTGGAGTGGGAGGCCGCGTCGTACGACATGGGCGGCCACGACACGTACATGCACAAGGAGATCTTCGAGCAGGCCGACGCCGTGGACCGCGTGCTGCGCGGCCGCATCGACGACCGGTTCTCCACCGTCCACCTCGGCGGCCTGAACCTGGACGCCCGCGAGGCGCGCCAGATCCGCCGCGTGAAGATCCTCGGCTGCGGCACCTCGTACCACGCGGGCATGATCGGCGCCCAGATGATCGAGGAGCTGGCCCGTATCCCCGCGGACGCCGAGCCGGCCTCGGAGTTCCGCTACCGCAACGCCGTCGTCGACCCCGACACGCTGTACATCGCCGTCTCCCAGTCCGGTGAGACGTACGACGTGCTGGCGGCCGTCCAGGAGCTGAAGCGCAAGGGCGCGCGGGTGCTGGGCGTGGTCAACGTGGTGGGCTCGGCGATCGCCCGCGAGGCGGACGGCGGCGTGTACGTGCACGCCGGCCCCGAGGTCTGCGTGGTCTCCACCAAGTGCTTCACCAACACCACGGTCGCCTTCGCGCTGCTCGCGCTGCACCTGGGCCGCACCCGCGACCTGTCGGTGCGCGACGGCAAGCGGATCATCGAGGGCCTGCGCAAGCTGCCCGCGCAGATCACCGAGATCCTGGAGCAGGAGGCGGAGATCCAGAAGCTGGCCGAGCAGTACGCCGAGGCCCGCTCGATGCTCTTCATCGGCCGCGTCCGGGGCTACCCGGTGGCCCGTGAGGCCTCCCTGAAGCTCAAGGAGGTCTCCTACATCCACGCGGAGGCCTACCCGGCCTCCGAGCTCAAGCACGGCCCGCTCGCCCTCATCGAGCCGGCCCTGCCCACCGTGGCGATCGTCCCCGACGACGACCTGCTGGAGAAGAACCGCGCCGCCCTGGAGGAGATCAAGGCCCGCAGCGGCCGGATCCTCGCGGTCGCGCACCGGGAGCAGGAGAAGGCCGACCAGACGATCGTCGTGCCGAAGAACGAGGACGAGCTGGACCCGATCCTGATGGGCATCCCGCTCCAGCTGCTCGCCTACCACACGGCCAAGGCCCTGGGCCGGGACATCGACAAGCCGCGCAACCTCGCCAAGTCGGTGACGGTGGAGTAGGACTCCCGCTCCTCGCGCAGTGACATGAACGACCCCCTGTGAGCCACCGGCACAGGGGGTCGTTCTTTCAGGGGGCCGGGGCCGCCCGGTGCCCCGGCCCGCGCCTGCCTCAGCCGGTGGCCGTCACCCCCCGGCCGGCGGCGCGTCCGGGAAGGGCGGTGGGCCAGTGGGCCAGGGCCGCGGTCGCCGCGTACCAGGCCACCGCTCCGGCGGCCACGGCGAACCAGCCGCCGGCCTTGGTCAGGCTGCCGCTGTCCGAGAAGGCGGCGATGGCCAGCAGCAGGAGCGAGACGAAGAACAGCCCGTAGGTGCCCTGGCCGAGCTGGTCGCCGCCCGCCAGGGTGAGGCTGAGCGCCACCAGGGCGAACAGCAGCAGGAAGAGTCCCGCGGCGTTGGCGGAGGCCTGGGCGCCCGCCGAGACGGCCCAGGTGAACCAGAGTGCGCCGAGGACGGTGTAGGCGGTGCCGTTCGCCGTGTCGCGGTCGCGCAGGGCGAGCAGCCCGGCGAGGAACAGGGCGACTCCGCCGACGTAGTGGGCGAGGGTCACGGCGTCCGCCGCCGACACGCCGTCGATCAGGTCCGTGTATCCGAGCCCGAACGCCAACAGGGTGATACCCAGGGCGAGTCGGCCGAAGGTCGTGGTGGTGGTTCTTCCCGCAGAGACGTCGTTGTCCACGGCGGGCTCCCTTCATGCAAGTGCGTTGCGCGGTGAGCGATATATGCCCTTCACAAAGGCACAAACACTCGCTACGCACGAGTAGATTCGCGCGACGCAGCAAGGGAGTTGAGCCGGTCCGCCGGGCATGCCGCCCGCGGACGCGGGGAGTTACGGAATGACGATGACGGGCCGCTTGGCCCGCTTGGCGAGCCGCCCGGCGACCGAGCCGAAGATCCGGCCGACGATGCCGTGCGTGGAGCCGACGACGATCGCGTCGGCCTCGTACTCCCGCCCCACCTCTTCGAGTTCGTGGCAGATGTCGCCGCCGCGCTCGACCAGGATCCAGGGCACTTCGGCGAGGTACTCCGCACAGGCGAGTTCCAGACCGAGCACCTCGGTGCGGTGGTCCGGCACGTCGACGAAGACGGGCGGTTCGCAGCCGGCCCACACCGTGGTGGGCAGCCGGTTGGCGACATGGACGATGATCAGGCCCGACCGGGAGCGGTGGGCCATCCCGATGGCGTACGCGAGGGCCCGCTCACTGGACGTGGAGCCGTCGAAGCCGACGACCACCCCGTGCTTGAAGGCGGGGTCGCACGCGTGGCGTTGCTCTTCTGCCGCGAGGGGCTCGGCCGCCGTGGGGTCGGCGACGGGCCGCTTGCGGTCCGCGGGTTCGAAGAATTCGTGACCGGCCATGAGTGTCTCGGCGTTCAGATCCTCGTGGGTGGGGACGACGGTGTGGGACGGAGGTGTGTCCGGGAATCATCTTCCCAACCCCATACCCCAAGGGTACGGCGGCACTCCTCCTTCGCCCAGATCCCGCGCGCGCTCCGTATGGGTTCCCCGGAGCATGCACGAGGGGGCGCCCGGGACGCAATGGTTGCTGCCCCGTACAGCCTGTTCGCACAGGATTCAACAGGATTCCCTTGACCGTCCTGGTGACCGAGCGGCCGGGCGGACGTTTAACCCGCGTGACCGACCGCCACAGGGAGCACGCCATGCCCTCACCCCGCACCGGCCCCGAGGCGGGCCGCACCGCCCCGCCGGCCCCGGACACGGCGACCGACGTGGTCCGCTGGGCCGCCTTCAGCTGTGTGCTGGTCCTGGTGGTGCTGCTCTGGTACGGCTCCTCGCCCGCCGGCGCCGCCGGTACGGCGCTCGGTCTCGCGGCCGTCACGGCCGCGTGCCGTGCCCTGTTGCGCCGGTCCGAGCGCGGCGCGGCCCTGCTGCGGGCCGCGGAGGGCGCGCCGTCCGCGACCCGCGGACGGCGTCACAGGGTCGGAACGGGGGCACAGGGAGGCGGACGCCGCCCGGGCGGAAATACACCGGTCGGCTGACCGGTTTTTATGCACGGGAGCGCTTGTTTTCAGCCAACTTCTCGCTCCCGCGCATCCCTTGCCCCGAGTACCCCCCACCCCCCGTTCGACCTGCACGGATAGGGCCTTGGGGACCCTGCGCACCCTACGGGGATTGGCCACTGCCACGAGGCGCACTTCCCTGCACGCCCCACGAGTGCAACGCTTCGTGATCGAATGCTTCACGCCAAGTTGCCATGTCGACAATGTGCCCAGTGGTGAACTGGTCACGACGGCACCATGCGACACAGTAGATTCGATCTTGACTGTTACGGCGGGGGACTCGTGCAGGACCGAGGGGAAACGTGCAGGAGCGACACAACCGAGGAGCCGCGACCACCGAGGGGGGCTTAGCAGTATGAGCCACGACTCCGCTGCCGCGCCGGAAGCCGCGGCCCGGAAGCTTTCCGGGCGACGCCGCAAGGAGATCGTTGCGGTGCTGCTGTTCAGCGGCGGCCCCATCTTCGAGAGTTCCATACCGCTGTCGGTGTTCGGGATCGACCGCCAGGACGCCGGCGTGCCGCGCTACCGACTGCTGGTGAGCGCAGGCGAGGAAGGCCCGCTGCGGACCACAGGGGGCCTGGAACTCACCGCACCACACGGCCTGGAGGCGATCTCCCGGGCGGGCACGGTCGTCGTGCCTGCCTGGCGTTCGATCACCTCGCCGCCACCGGAGGAGGCGCTCGACGCACTGCGCCGGGCGCACGAGGAGGGCGCCCGCATCGTCGGGCTGTGCACCGGCGCCTTCGTCCTGGCGGCCGCGGGCCTGCTGGACGGACGACCGGCCACCACGCACTGGATGTACGCGCCGACGCTGGCCAAGCGCTATCCGTCGGTACACGTGGATCCACGCGAACTCTTCGTCGACGACGGCGATGTGCTGACGTCGGCGGGCACCGCGGCCGGAATCGATCTCTGTCTGCACATCGTGCGGACGGACCACGGCAACGAGGCGGCCGGCGCGCTGGCCCGCCGGCTGGTGGTCCCGCCGCGCCGCAGCGGCGGCCAGGAGCGCTACCTCGACAGGTCTTTACCAGAGGAGATCGGCGCCGACCCGCTGGCCGAGGTCGTCGCCTGGGCGCTGGAGCACCTCCACGAGCAGTTCGACGTGGAGACCCTCGCGGCGCGCGCGTACATGAGCAGGCGGACGTTCGACCGACGCTTCCGCTCGCTCACCGGCAGCGCCCCGCTCCAGTGGCTGATCACCCAGCACGTGCTCCAGGCGCAGCGCCTGCTGGAGACGTCGGACTACTCGGTGGACGAGGTCGCGGGCCGCTGCGGCTTCCGCTCGCCGGTGGCGCTGCGGGGGCACTTCCGGCGTCAGCTGGGCTCGTCGCCTGCCGCCTACCGGGCCGCGTACCGGGCCCGGCGCCCGCAGGGCGAGCGGCAGCTGGAGAGCGAGGGCCAGCCGGTCCCGGTCCCGGCGGGTCCGCCGCCCGCGCTGCACCCGGAGGGCGGGCCGGTCCCGCCGCAGACCCGCCGTGCCCCGGCGGCGCTGGCCGCCTCGGCGTCCGGCGCCGGGGACGGCGTCCGGGAGGCGTACCTGGCGGGACGGGCGAGCCTGCCCGGCCAGCGCAGCGCGACGTGACGTGACGTGACGGCGCAGGGAACGACGTACGTGACGATGTGACGTGCGACATAAGAAGGGGCGGTCGGGGTCGGATCTTCCGGCCCCGGCCGCCCCTTCGCCGCTCCTGCCCTGCTGTCGCCGCCGTCGCCGCCTCTCCCCCGCGGGAGTCCGCGGCATTCCGTGGCAGTCCGCGGCACAAGCTCGCCGCACGACCGGTTCGGCCCACGGCGGCGCGCCGTAAGGTTAGACACATGAACGATCGCATGGTGTGGATCGACTGCGAGATGACCGGCCTCTCGCTGTCCGACGACGCTCTCATCGAGGTGGCCGCCCTCGTCACCGACTCCGAGCTCAACGTGCTCGGCGAAGGTGTCGACATCGTCATCCGTCCGCCGGACTCCGCGCTGGAGACGATGCCGGAGGTGGTGCGCCAGATGCACACCGCGTCGGGCCTGCTCGACGAGCTGGCCGGCGGCACGACACTGGCGGACGCCGAGGCACAGGTCCTGGCCTACGTCCGTGAGCACGTGAAGGAACCCGGCAAGGCCCCGCTGTGCGGCAACTCGGTCGGCACCGACCGCGGCTTCCTGCTCCGCGACATGCCCGCCCTGGAGAACCACCTCCACTACCGGATCGTCGACGTCAGCTCGGTCAAGGAGCTGGCCCGGCGCTGGTACCCGCGGGCCTACTTCAACAGCCCCGAGAAGAACGGCAACCACCGCGCCCTCGCCGACATCCGCGAGTCCATCGCGGAACTCCGGTACTACCGCGAGGCCGTCTTCGTCCCCCAGCCCGGCCCCGACTCGGACACCGCGAAGGCCATCGCGGCCAAGCACGTCCTGCCTGCTCAGCACGCGTAGCAGGGGCTCGGGAAGCACCGCCGTAAAAGGTGTGCGCGAGCACCCCTCAAGACCCTGTACACTTTTTCTCGGCCGGTAGGGGAAACCGAAAAGTCAACCACCGGCCCATGGTGGGTGTAGCTCAGTTGGTAGAGCACCTGGTTGTGGTCCAGGTGGCCGCGGGTTCGAGTCCCGTCACTCACCCTGATGGTTCAGCGGGTGACCTCCTCACGGAGGTCACCCGCTGACGCGTTTCCAGGAGGCTCGCTTCACCGTGTCCACCGAGCCAGTGCCTGCCGCGCCAGTGCCCACCGGGCCCCTGCGCGCCGAACTCCTGCGCACGGCATCCTTGCGCAGCGCCCGTCTCGACCTCGTCCCGCTGCGCGTGGAGCACGCCGGGGAGATGGCGGACGTCCTGTCCGATCCGGCCCTGCACACCTTCATCGGCGGCTCGCCCGCCACCGCGCAGGCCCTGCGCTCCCGCTACGCACGCCTCGTCGTCGGCTCCCCCGACCCGTCCGTCGTCTGGTGCAACTGGGTGCTGCGGCGGCGCCGGGACCCGTGTCTGGTCGGCACCGTCCAGGCCACCGTGACCGGCGAGGGCCTCGCGGAGATCGCCTGGGTCGTCGGCACGCCCTGGCAGGGGCGCGGCTACGCCTCCGAGGCCGCTGCGGCCCTCGTGGCCGGACTGCGCGCCCACTCGGTCCGTACGGTCGTCGCCCACGTCCATCCCGACCACCTGGCCTCCGCCGCCGTCGCCGCGGCGGCCGGGCTCTCCCCCACGGACGAGGAGCAGGACGGCGAGATCCGCTGGCGGCTGTCCCCGACGCCGGATCCCGACGCCGTCGGCCCGCCGCACGGCTGACCCCGGCCGGCGGACACGGACGCCGAGCGGGCACGGCACGGACGCGGTGCGGGCACGGCACGGACGCCGAGCGGGCACGGCACGGACGCGGTGCGGACATGGCACGGACACCGAGGAGGGGCGGGCGCGCCGAGGACGGACGGACGGACGGGGACCGCCCGTGTCACGAGGACGCCCGGGCCACCAGTTCGGTCGCCAGCACCACCTGACGCCGCTCCAGGCCCCGGGAGGCCGAGGGACGGCGGTCGGCGATCTCGTTGAGCAGCAGGTCGATCATGGTGCGGCCCATCTCCTGGATGGGCTGGCGGACGCTGGTCAGCGGCGGCTCCATGTGGCGGGCGATGGCCGAGTCGTCGTAGCCGACGAGGGCGACGTCCTCCGGGATGCGACGGCCCGCCTCGCGCAGCGCCTGGCGGGCACCGGCCGCCGTCACGTCCGAGGCGGCGAAGACCGCGTCCAGGTCGGGGCGGCGGGCGAGGAGCTTCGCCATCGCCCTGCTGCCGCCCTCCTCGGTGAAGTCGCCCGCCTCGATCAGGCCCTCGTCCGGCGCGTGGCCCGCGTCGCGCAGGGCCGCGCGGTAGCCGTCGATACGCCGCTGGGCGCCGTACACGTCGAGCCGGCCGGTGATGTGCGCGACGCGGCCGCGCCCCCGGGACAGCAGATGCTCCACGGCCGAGCGGGCGCCGCCGTAGTTGTCGGAGTCGACCGAGGTGAGCGTCTCCGCCGCCGAGCGCGGGCCGCTGATCACCGCCGGGATCTCCAACTGGGCGAGCAGGTCGGGCAGCGGGTCGTCGGCGTGCACGGACACCAGCAGGACGCCGTCCACCCGGTGCGCGGCCAAGTACTCGGCGAGCCGCTGCCGCTCCCGGTCGTTGCCCGCGAAGATCAGCAGCAACTGCATCTCGGTGTCCGACAGCTCGGCCCCGACACCGCGCAGCATGTCCGAGAAGTACGGCTCCGCGAAGAACCGGGTCTCCGGCTCGGGGACGACCAGCGCGATGGCGTCCGTACGGTTGGCGGCGAGGGCTCGGGCCGCGGTGTTCGGGACGTAGCCGAGTTCCGCGACGGCCGCCTCCACGGCGGCGCGGGTGGCGTCACTGACCCGGGGCGAACCGTTGATCACCCGGGAGACCGTGCCGCGGCCGACACCGGCGCGCGCGGCGACCTCTTCGAGGGTCGGCCGCCCGCCGCTCCGGTTCCGAGCTCCGTGGCCTGCCATGCGCTCCGCCCTCCCGTAGAACCCCGTACCCCACGTCGGCCTGGAATCTAACAGTCCCGCCCTGGAACCCTGGTTCCGGTTCCTAACGGAACCTTCTACTCCAGTTAACAGCCCGATAACTGAACGCATCTCTCCGCGTCGACTCCCTTGACACCCCCGCGCGGACCCGCGACTCTTCAACTCATCACCTGTGGGAGCGCTCCCACAGTACCTGACACATACACATCCCGCACGTTCCCCGCCCGAGCCGCAGCGACAACAACGGGCGCCACCAATGCAGTTGGCCGGGGGGTCGGCACGTCAGGCAACAGGAGGACGCTATGCGCACGAGTACCCGCCGGTCCCGCCGGATGATGGCCTTCACGGTCGTCGCCGCGCTGGCTACGGGGCTGCTGGCCGGTTGTTCCAGCGACTCGGACGACAGCTCGTCGAACTCGAACGGTGGCGGAGACGCCAAGGGCAAGACCACTCTGACGATAGGCACCTTCGGCGTCTTCGGCTACAAGCAGGCCGGCCTCTACGACGAGTACATGAAGCTCCACCCGAACATCTCCATCAAGGAGAACGTCACCACCCGTACCGACGTGTACTGGCCCAAGACCCTCACCCGGCTCCAGGCCGGCTCGGGCACGGACGACATCCAGGCCATCGAGGTCGGCAACATCACCGAGGCCGTCCAGACCCAGGCCGACAAGTTCGTCGACCTCGGCAAGGAGGTCGACAAGTCGCAGTGGCTGGACTGGAAGCTCTCCCAGGCCACCACCAAGGACGGCAAGACCATCGCGCTCGGCACCGACATCGGCCCGATGGCGATCTGCTACCGCAAGGACCTCTTCGAGAAGGCCGGTCTGGAGACCGACCGCACCAAGCTCGCCGCGTCCTGGAAGGGCGACTGGGCCAAGTACGTCGACCTCGGCAAGCAGTACATGAAGAAGGCGCCCAGCGGCACCAAGTTCGTGGACTCCGCCTCCTCGGTCTACAACGCGGCCCTCGGCGGCGAGAGCCAGCGGTACTACGACAAGGACGGCAACGTCATCTGGGACAAGTCCACCGGGGTGAAGAAGTCCTGGAACGTCGCCATGACCGTGGCGACCAGCAACATGTCGGCGAAGCTCAAGCAGTTCGACCCGACCTGGGACCAGGGCTACGCCAAGGGCTCCTTCGCGACCGTGGCCTGCCCCGCCTGGATGATGGGCTACATCCAGGAGAAGTCCGGTGACGCGGGCAAGGGCAAGTGGGACGTGGCGGCCGCGCCGACCGCGGCCAACTGGGGCGGCTCGTTCATCGGTGTCCCGACGGCCGGCAAGCACCAGAAGGAGGCCATCGAGCTGGCCAAGTGGCTGACCGCGCCCGAGCAGCAGGCGAAGGTCTTCGCCAAGCAGGCGAGCTTCCCGTCGACCCCGTCGGCCTACTCGACCCTGACGCCGGCCGCCGCCACCACGGAGTACTTCTCCAACGCGCCGATCACGCAGATCTTCGGCGACTCGGCGAAGACCATCCCGGTCCAGCACTTCGGCACCAAGGACCAGCCGATCGGCACCGCGATCACCGACGTCGGCATCCTCCAGGTCGAGCAGAAGGGCAAGTCCCCGGCCCAGGGCTGGGACGCGGCAAAGGCTGAGATCAAGGACGTGCTCGGCCAGTGACCAGCTCCAAGCAGGCTCTCGCGCAGACCGCGACGAGCGCCGACGCCGCGCCCGGCTCACAGCCGGGCGCGGCCCGGGGCGCTCAGGGTCGGGGTACGCCGCCGCCGGGCCCGGATTCCTGGCGCAGCCGGCTGTACCGCTGGGACATGAAGGCGGCGCCGTACGCATTCATCTCCCCCTTCTTCATCATCTTCGGGGCCTTCGGCCTGTTCCCGCTGCTCTACACGGCCTGGTACTCGCTGCACAATGTGCAGCTTTCCGGTCTGGACCACCAGACCTGGGCCGGCCTGGACAACTACAAGAACCTGCTGTCCTCGGAGTTCTTCTGGAACGCCCTGGAGAACACCTTCACCATCGGCGTGATCTCCACGGTGCCGCAGCTGCTCATGGCGCTCGGCCTCGCCCACCTGCTCAACTACCGGCTGCGCGGCTCGACCGTGTGGCGGGTCGTGATGCTCACCCCGTACGCCACCTCGGTGGCGGCGGCGACGCTGGTCTTCACGCTGCTGTACTCGTGGGACGGCGGCATGATCAACTGGCTGCTGCACTTCGTCGGGGTCCACCCGATCAACTGGCGCGAGTCGGACTGGGGTTCGCAGTTCGCCGTCTCCTCCATCGTGATCTGGCGGTGGACCGGCTACAACGCGCTGATCTACCTCGCGGCGATGCAGGCGATCCCCTCGGACCTGTACGAGTCGGCCGCGCTCGACGGCGCCGGCCGCTGGCAGCAGTTCCGTCATGTGACGATCCCGATGCTGCGGCCGACGATCCTGTTCACGGTGGTCGTGTCCACGATCGGCGCGACCCAGCTGTTCGGTGAGCCGCTCCTGTTCGGCGGGGTCAGCGGCTCCAAGGGCGGCTCGGCGCACCAGTACCAGACGCTCGGCCTGTACATGTACGACCAGGGCTGGGGCATCGGCAACCTCGGCAAGGCGTCAGCGATCGCGTGGACGATGTTCCTGATCCTGCTGATCGTCGCCGCGATCAACATGCTGGTCACCCGACGGCTGAGGAAGTCCCAATGACCACGACTGAACTGACTGTCTCCCAGGCGGAGACGAAGGGAAGCCGGGCCGCCCGGGAGCCCGGACGCCGCCGGGTGCTCGGCGCGGGCAAGCAGCTGCACGCGGGTCCGGTCACTTACATCGTCCTGACCGTCTTCGCGCTGGTCTCGCTCGCTCCGCTGGTGTGGACGGCCATCGCGGCCTCGCGCAACAACGCGCGGCTGGCGCAGACACCGCCGCCGCTGTGGTTCGGCGGGAACCTGTTCAAGAACCTCGAAGCCGCCTGGGAACAGGCCGGGCTCGGCACCGCGATGATCAACTCCACGATCGTGGCCGGGACCATCACCATCGGCACGGTCGTGTTCTCCACGCTCGCCGGGTTCGCCTTCGCCAAGCTGCGCTTCAAGTTCTCCGGACTTCTGCTGCTGCTGACCGTCGGCACGATGATGATCCCGCCGCAGCTGGCCGTCGTACCGCTGTATCTGTGGATGAGCGACCTGGGCTGGTCCAACCAGCTCCAGACGGTCATCCTGCCCACCCTGGTGAGCGCCTTCGGTACGTTCTTCATGCGGCAGTACCTGGTGCAGGCGCTGCCCTCCGAGCTGATCGAGGCGGCCCGGGTCGACGGCGCGAACAGTCTGCGCGTGGTGTGGCACGTCGTCTTCCCTGCGGCCCGCCCGGCGATGGCCGTGCTCGGCCTGCTGACCTTCGTGATGGCCTGGAACGACTTCCTGTGGCCGATCATCGCCCTGAACCAGCAGGAGCCGACGGTCCAGGTCGCCCTCAACTCTCTGGGCACCGGTTACATCCCCGACCAGGCCGTCATCATGGCGGGCGCGCTGCTCGGCACGCTGCCGCTGCTGATCGCCTTCCTGCTGTTCGGCAAGCAGATCGTGGGCGGCATCATGCAGGGCGCGATCAAGGGCTGACGTCCCTGCCGTCCAGGGGCCGGGCCACCGCCGCCCCGGCCCCTGCGGCCCGCCCCCTGTCTCTTATACACA
>NZ_VJZD01000258.1 GCF_009377175.1 Streptomyces adustus | reverse complement strand
CACCCCGCTCGGCCCCTGCCGACCCCCACGACCCCGGCGGGCCGCGAAGCGCTGGACGCCATCCTCGCCCGCCCGGAGCGCTCGGTGATCGGGCTCGACTTCGACGGCACGCTCGCGCCGATCGTGGCGGACCCCGAGCAGGCCCGTGCGCACCCGGCCGCGGTGCCCGCGCTCGCCGCGCTCGCGCCGCGGGTGGCGGCGGTCGCCGTCGTCACCGGCCGGCCCCCCGCGGTGGCCGTACGGCACGGCGGCTTCGAGGCGGTGCCGGGCCTGGACCACCTCGTCGTGCTCGGCCACTACGGCGCCGAACGCTGGGAGGCCGGCACCGGCGCCCTCATCGCCCCGCCGCCGCACCCCGGCGTCGCGGCCGTACGGGCCGAACTGCCGGGCTTCCTCGACTCGATCGGGGCCTGGCAGGGCACCTGGATCGAGGAGAAGGGCCGGGCGCTCGCCGTCCACACCCGCCGGGCCGAGGACCCGCAGGCCGCCTTCGAGGCGCTGCGCGAGCCCCTCGCCCGGCTCGCCGCCCGCCACGGCCTGATCGTCGAGCCCGGCCGCATGGTCCTCGAACTGCGGCCGCCGGGCATGGACAAGGGCGTCGCCCTCACCGAGTACGTGCGAGAGATCGGCGCCGAGTCCGTCCTCTACGCCGGCGACGACCTCGGCGACCTCCCCGCCTTCGCCGCCGTCGACAAACTCCGTGCCGAGGGCGTACCCGGCCTCCTGGTGTGCAGTGGCAGCGACGAGGTGGCCGCTCTGCGGGAACGGGCGGACCTGGTGGTCGACGGCCCCGAGGGGGTCGTGGACCTGCTGCGCGCCCTGGCGGCCCGGCTCGGCTGACCGCCGGTCCCCGCCCCGCGCCCTCAGCCGCGCAGCGCGTTCAGCTGGTCCAGGAACCACTGGGCCGGCGGCAGCGCGGTCGCCGCGGCGGCCAGCCGCTTCGTGCGCTCCGCCCGCTCGGGCAACGGCATCACCAGCGCCTCGTGCAGCGCCCGCGCCGTCCCGGTCACGTCGTACGGATTGACGGTGATCGCGTCCTCGCCCAGCTCCTCGTACGCCCCCGCCTCCCGGGACAGCACCAGCGCGCACCCCTCGTCGGAGACGACCGGCACCTCCTTGGCGACCAGGTTCATGCCGTCCCGGATCGGGTTCACCAGGGCCACGTCGGCCAGCCGGTACGCGGCCAGCGAGCGCGCGAAGTCGTCCTTCACGTGCAGCACGACCGGCGTCCAGCCGGGCGTCCCGAACCCGGCGTTGATCTCGTCCGCGAGCCGTTGCACCTCGGCGGTGTACTCGCGGTAGACGGCGAGGTCCTGCCGGGAGGGGTAGGCGAAGGCGACGTGCACGACTTGCTCCCGCCACTCGGGGTGGTCGTCGAGCAGCTGCCGGTAGGCCAGCAGACCGCGCACGATGTTCTTCGACAGCTCGGTCCGGTCCACCCGCACGATCGCCCTGCGGCCCTCGCCGATCTCCGCCCGCAGCATCGCCATCCGCTCGCCGACGTCGGCTTGGTGGGCGCGCTCGCGCAGGAAGTCGGCGTCGGCACCCAGGCCGTGCACGCCGATCACCGTGGTGCGCGGTTCGCCGCCGCCGGGCGGTGCGTGCTCGATCGTCCCGGGCGCCGCGCCGTCCGGCCCGGCCGCGTGGATCAGCTCGCGGTCCACCTCACCGGCGCAGTCCAGGAAGGCGCCCGCCCATCGCCGGGTGAGGAAGCCCAGCCGGTCCGCGCCGAGCATCCCGCGCACGATCTGTTCCCGGATGTCGTCCGGCAGCATCCGGAAGTAGTCCGGCGGCGCCCACGGGGTGTGCGAGAAATGGCCGATGCGCAGGTCGGGGCGGAGTTCGCGGAGCATGCCCGGTACCAGCGTCAGGTGGTAGTCCTGGACGACCGCCGTCGCCCCCTCGGCCGCCTCCTCGGCGAGCGCCTCGGCGAACGCGCGGTTGTAGCGCTCGTACGACACCCACCGGCGCCGGAACTCCGCGTCGAAGACCGGCTCCAGCGGGGTCTGGTACAGCATGTGGTGGACGAACCAGAGCACCGAGTTGGCGATGCCGTTGTAGGCGTCGGCGTGCACGTCGGCCGGGATGTCCAGCATCCGTACGCCCGCCTCGCCCGTGCCGCGCCGCACCGCCTCGCGGTCGCCGTCGGACAGGGCGGAGCACACCCACAGCGCCCCGGCGTCGGGCCCGATGGCCGACAGCCCCGAGACCAGCCCGCCGCCGCCCCTGCGGGCGTGCAGCGAGCCGTCCTCGCGCACCTCGTACGAAACCGGGCCGCGGTTGGACGCGACCAGCACCTCAGCAGCGTGCGTGGAAGCCATACGCCTCAACCTAGCCCGGCCCGGAAACGCTCAAACGTGCGGAAGGCCCACAACAGTCCGCAAACATTTGTATACGGCCCTTCCGTGGACGTCGCCTCACGCACCTGTCAGGCCACCTTGCGTGACGTGTACTCGGCAATCTCGGCCATCGGTGGCCGCTCCTCCGTGTCCACGGAGTACGTGCGCGGCTCGAAGCCGTCCCGGCCCCGCTCGAACTGGGTGAGGGAGGGCCGGATCAGATGCCCGCGGGCCATCCGGAGCTGCGCGGTGCGGTAGATGGCGGCGGCCATCCGGCCCAGTGCCTGTCCGTCCTGATGGCGGTGCTTGCGCACCCCGACGTCCACCTGGGCGAGCGCGTCGAGGCCCACCAGGTGCAGCGAGTCGACCAGCATGCCCAGCTCCACCCCGTAGCCGACCGGGAAGGGCAGCTGTTCCAGCAGGGAGCGGCGGGCCGCGTACTCGCCGCCCAGCGGCTGCACGAAGCCGGCCAGCTGCGGCCAGTGCATGTTCAGCAGCGGGCGGGCCATCAGCTCGGTGACCCGGCCGCCCTGGCCGGCCGCCCCGCCCAGCGGGCGGTCGTACATGGCCTTGACCAGGTCGACGTCCGGATCGGTGAGCAGCGGGCCCACGATGCCGGTGACGAAGTCGGAGGAGAACTCCCGGAGGTCGGCGTCGACGAAGCAGACGATGTCCCCGCCGGTGACCAGGAGCGAGCGCCACAGCACCTCGCCCTTGCCGGGCACGGCCGGGATGCGGGGCAGGATGGCGTCGCGGTGGACGACCCGGGCGCCCGCGGCCGCGGCCACCGCCGAGGTGCGGTCGGTGGATCCCGAGTCGACGACGACGATCTCGTCGACGAGAGGGACCTGCTGCATCAGGTCGTGCCGGATCACGGCGACGATGTCACCGACGGTCTCCTCCTCGTTGAGCGCGGGCAGGACGACGGAGACCGACTGGCCCCGGGCGCGTTTCGCGGCGAGGATCTTGTGGAGCGGGCGGTCGTTGACGGACCAGGAGCGTGTGCTCAGCCAGCGCTCGACTTCTTCCAGCACAGCGGCGGCTCCTTCTGCGTTCTGCGTGCTCGCGGCGGGTGGGAGTGCCCGCTGCGACAGCGGTCGACGGGCACGGGCATCTCGCGGTTCGGACGACTCTCTCAACTGTCGGGGCCTTCGGTTACAGTCTTGAACAACGCGGATGACCATCGCATGTCCAGGGTGGCCGACCGCTGAAAACTTCATACCGCTCATCCAGAGGGGCAGAGGGATACGGCCCGATGAAGCCCCGGCAACCCTCCAGTCGGTTTCTCGTTCACGCGAGGCTCCCGGCTCGGGAAGGTGCCAAATCCGTCTCACGGCGAAGTGCGTCGTGAGGAAGATGAGGAGAAAGGGCCTCGCCTCCATGGCTGCGCAGACTGCTGTAAGCACCACGAACCCCGTCGATCTGGGCTCCGCCGCGGCGCTCTCCTGCCGCGAGTGCGGACACCGGGTGCCGCTCGGCCCGGTCTTCGCCTGCGAGGAGTGTTTCGGCCCGCTGGAGATCGCCTACGACTTCTCGCAGTACGAGACCGAGGAGCTGCGCAAGCGGATCGAAGCGGGACCCGCGAACATCTGGCGCTACGCGCCGCTGCTGCCCGTCCCCGCGGACGTGGCGACCAAGCCCAACCTGAACCCCGGCTGGACCCACCTCGTCAAGGCCGACAACCTGGCCCGCGAACTCGGTGTCACCGGCGGGCTGTACGTGAAGGACGACTCCGGCAACCCGACGCACTCCTTCAAGGACCGGGTCGTCGCCCAGGCCCTGGAGGCCGCGCGCGCCTTCGGCTTCACCACCCTGTCCTGCTCCTCCACCGGCAACCTGGCCGGCGCCGTCGGCGCCGCCGCCGCCCGCGCCGGTCTGCGCTCCTGCGTGTTCATCCCGCACGACCTGGAGCAGGGCAAGGTCGTCATGGCCGCGGTCTACGGCGGTGAGCTCGTCGGCATCGAGGGCAACTACGACGACGTGAACCGTTTCTGCTCCGAGCTGATCGGCGACCCGGCGGGCGACGGCTGGGGCTTCGTCAACGTCAACCTGCGGCCGTACTACGCGGAGGGTTCCAAGACCCTGGCGTACGAGATCTGCGAGCAGCTCGGCTGGCGGCTGCCCGACCAGCTGGTCGTCCCGATCGCCTCAGGCTCCCAGCTCACGAAGATCGACAAGGGGCTCCAGGAACTGATCAAGCTCGGGCTGGTCGAGGACCGGCCGTACAAGATCTTCGGCGCCCAGGCGGAGGGCTGCTCGCCGGTGTCCGTGGCCTACAAGGCCGGCCACGACGTCGTACGCCCCCAGAAGCCGAACACCATCGCCAAGTCCCTCGCCATCGGCAACCCGGCCGACGGGCCGTACGTCCTCGACATCGCGCGCCGCACGGGCGGCGCCGTGGAGGACGTGACGGACGAGCAGATCGTGGACGCGATCAAGCTGCTGGCGCGCACCGAGGGGATCTTCGCCGAGACGGCGGGCGGGGTGACGGTGGGCGTGACCCGCAAGCTCATCGAGAACGGCCTGCTCGACCCGGCCCTGACGACCGTCGTGCTGAACACCGGTGACGGCCTGAAGACCCTCGACGCGGTGGCCGGCACCGGTCTGACCGCGACCATCCGCCCGAACCTGGACTCCTTCCGAGAGGCTGGCCTCGCATCATGAGCGTCAACGTCCGCATCCCCACCATCCTGCGCACCTACACCGGCGGCGCCGCCGAGGTGAGCGCCGAGGGCGCGACCCTCGCGGAGGTCATCTCCGACCTGGAGAAGAACCACACCGGCATCGCCGCCCGCGTCCTGGACGACCAGGGCAAGCTGCGCCGGTTCGTCAATGTGTACGTGAACGACGACGACGTCCGCTTCGAGCAGGGCCTCGAGACGGCGACCCCGGACGGCGCCGGCGTCTCCATCATTCCGGCGGTCGCCGGAGGCTGATCATTACCTTCGGTAACATCGGTTACCGAGCGTTCATCGAATTGCCCCCTCCGCGAGAGAAGCGGAGGGGGCAATTCTGTGTGATTGAGCGCGGTAGAGTTGGGGAAGCAGCTTCCGATTCCGGGGTTTGCGACCTTCACGACCTGCTGCACGGGCGACGAGAAGTAGCCAAAGTGGGCAGGTCTTTTGCGCCTTTCGCTCCCAATGCCTGGCCCAACTTGCCCTGAAAAAGGGCGAATTGCAGGTGTTCCGCGGGCCCGTCGTGCCCGGATTTCTCGTCCGATTGACCTGTTGCAGACGGCAGTTGGACAGATACATTCAGCCGCGGTCGACGCGTTCCGGCGCACGCCCCCGTCCCATGGGGGGTGAGGTCTGACCCGGATCCGCGAAGTGCGGATCTGTGCAAGGGCCAGTAATAGGGGAGTTAGGCATGGCTCAGGGCACCGTCAAGTGGTTCAACGCGGAGAAGGGGTACGGCTTCATCGCGGTCGACGGTGGTGCGGACGTGTTCGTCCACTACAGCGCGATCCAGATGGACGGGTACCGCACCCTGGAAGAGGGCCAGCGGGTCGATTTCGAGATCTCGCAGGGTCAGAAGGGGCCGCAGGCGGACATGGTCCGCCTGGCGACCGGCTGAAGCACGCGCCGACTTATTGCAGCGACGTTCTTCTGTTCTTCATCGAAGGGCTCGCATCCCCCGGGATGCGAGCCCTTCGGCCTGTCCGGGCACCGTCGCGCGGGACCCGCGGATCACCCTGGGCGCCTGTACTCGTCGACCGGAGGCGCTTGCACTCGGCAGGGGCGAGTGCTAATCATTGCGTTAGCACTCTGAAGGTGAGAGTGACAACAAAGGACCGGGTCGGTGAGGCCCGCAGGCCGGGTGGGGCAAGGAACCACGAGGCGTGCGAGCCGTCCGTCGCGGGCGCCAGCGCGGTCCGGAGCAATCCACCCCAGTCCGGGAGGACCACTTCACATGGCCAAGATCATCGCGTTCGACGAGGAGGCACGGCGCGGCCTCGAGCGCGGCATGAACCAGCTCGCGGACGCCGTGAAGGTGACGCTCGGCCCCAAGGGCCGCAACGTCGTCCTCGAGAAGAAGTGGGGCGCCCCCACGATCACCAACGATGGTGTCTCCATCGCCAAGGAGATCGAGCTCGAGGACCCGTACGAGAAGATCGGCGCCGAGCTGGTCAAGGAAGTCGCCAAGAAGACGGACGACGTCGCCGGCGACGGTACGACCACCGCGACCGTCCTCGCCCAGGCGCTCGTCCGCGAGGGTCTGCGCAACGTGGCCGCGGGTGCCAACCCGATGGCCCTCAAGCGCGGCATCGAGAAGGCCGTCGAGGCCGTCTCCGGCGCCCTGCTCGAGCAGGCGAAGGATGTCGAGACCAAGGAGCAGATCGCTTCCACGGCCTCCATCTCCGCCGCCGACACCCAGATCGGCGAGCTCATCGCCGAGGCGATGGACAAGGTCGGCAAGGAAGGCGTCATCACCGTCGAGGAGTCCCAGACCTTCGGTCTGGAGCTGGAGCTCACCGAGGGTATGCGCTTCGACAAGGGCTACATCTCGGCGTACTTCGCCACCGACATGGAGCGGATGGAGGCGTCGCTCGACGACCCGTACATCCTGATCGCCAACTCCAAGATCGGTTCCGTCAAGGACCTGCTCCCGCTCCTGGAGAAGGTCATGCAGTCGGGCAAGCCGCTGCTGATCATCGCCGAGGACGTCGAGGGCGAGGCCCTGTCGACCCTGGTCGTCAACAAGATCCGTGGCACCTTCAAGTCCGTCGCCGTCAAGGCCCCGGGCTTCGGTGACCGCCGCAAGGCGATGCTGAACGACATCGCCATCCTCACCGGCGGCGAGGTGATCTCCGAGGAGGTCGGCCTCAAGCTGGAGAACGCGACCCTGGACCTCCTGGGCCGCGCCCGCAAGGTCGTCATCACCAAGGACGAGACCACGATCGTGGACGGGGCCGGCTCCGCCGACCAGGTCCAGGGCCGGGTCAACCAGATCCGCGCCGAGATCGAGAACTCGGACTCGGACTACGACCGCGAGAAGCTCCAGGAGCGTCTGGCGAAGCTGGCCGGCGGCGTGGCCGTCATCAAGGCCGGTGCCGCCACCGAGGTCGAGCTCAAGGAGCGCAAGCACCGCATCGAGGACGCCGTTCGCAACGCGAAGGCGGCCGTCGAGGAGGGCATCGTCGCCGGTGGTGGCGTGGCCCTGCTCCAGGCCTCCGCGGTGTTCGAGAAGCTCGAGCTCTCGGGTGACGAGGCGACCGGCGCCAACGCCGTGAAGCTCGCCCTGGAGGCCCCGCTGAAGCAGATCGCCGTCAACGGTGGTCTCGAAGGCGGCGTCGTGGTCGAGAAGGTCCGCAACCTGACCGTGGGCTGGGGTCTGAACGCGGCCACCGGCGAGTACGTCGACATGATCGCCGAAGGCATCATCGACCCGGCGAAGGTGACCCGCTCTGCCCTGCAGAACGCCGCCTCCATCGCCGCGCTGTTCCTCACCACCGAGGCCGTCATCGCCGACAAGCCGGAGAAGGCCGCGGCCCCGGCCGGCGGCGGCATGCCGGGCGGTGACATGGACTTCTGATCGACCCCTGGTCGATCCACGTCCTCACCGAGGGCGGTACCCCCCGACGACGGGGGGTACCGCCCTCGGGCGTTTTCCCGGGCTCGGTTCAGGCGCGCGTCTCGTAGTGCGAGCCGACCGCGGGCTGGCCGGTGTAGTTGGGGCCCGCGGCGGGGTCGGCACCGATGTAGCGGAACGGCAGCGCGAGGCTTCGGCCGCCCCGGAGGGTGAGCCGGTGGTGGCGGGCGCTGTAGTCGAATCCGGCCGCCCGCAGTGCCGACACGGCCGCCCGGCCCGCGGCCGAGCCGTCGGCCCAGCGGACCGAGTCCGGGTCGAAGTGCGCGAGCAGCAGCCCGTCGGGGGCGAGCCAGGAGGCGGCACGGGCCAGCAGGCCGAGCTGGTCGCCGACGTAGTGCAGACCGTGCACGCAGGTGACCAGGTCGTACGTCCGTGCCGGTGCCCAGTGGTCGACGGAGGCGACGACCTCCTCCAAGGTGGGCGGGGACGGCCGGGGGACGAGCGGTCCCACCAGGTCCACGCCGGTGAGCACCGCGTCGGCGGGCAGCGCGCCGGCGGCTTCGCGCAGGGCGCGCCCCTCACCGCTGCACAGATCCAGCCAGGAGGGGGCGGCGGGCCGGCTCGCCAGGTGGGCGAGCGGGTCCTGGCCCAGCTCCCGGGCGTAGCTGTTCACCCCGACGAGGCCGCGTTCACGGTTCATCGTGTTGTTGGCGACCACGGAGGACCGCTCCAGCTCGTCGCCGGACAGCAATCGGGGTCCGGGTGGCGGCGGAGAGCCGGACGGCGGCGGGAGGTCGGGTGGCATGGGGCCATTCTCCGCGGTGAGCGGCGCGGTGTCCGGCGTGGTCGGGATCACAGGGGGTGGGGGTGCGTGGGTGGAATGCGTCGGGGTGGCGGTGTCGTTGAGCTAGGCGCGCGTTACATGCGTATGCACATACCAACCGGTCTATCGTCACTTCGCGAGGAGCCCCCCACGTGAGCGTCACCGAGTCCGCAGCCTCCCGTGCGGCCGAGATCCTGTCCCGGCCCGTCGACATCAACGGCCTCACCGTCCCCAACCGCATCGTGATGGCGCCGATGACCCGCGAGTTCTCCCCGGGCGGTGTCCCGGGCGAGGACGTGGTGTCGTACTACGCCCGCCGTGCCGCGGCGGGCGTCGGACTGATCGTCACCGAGGGGACGTACGTCGGTCACGACTCGGCCGGGCAGAGCGACCGGGTGCCGCGCTTCCACGGCGAGGAGCAGCTGGCGGGCTGGGCGAAGGTCACCGACGCCGTGCACGCGGCGGGCGGGACGATCGTGCCGCAGCTGTGGCACATCGGCATGGTGCGCCGGGCGGGCCAGCCGCCGTTCGCGGACGCCCCGCCGGTCGGCCCCTCCGGCCTCTACAAGGAGGGCGCCGAGGTCACGGGTCAGGCCATGACCCAGCAGGACCTGGACGACGTGGTCGAGGCGTTCGCCAAGGCGGCGGCCGAGGCCGAGCGCATCGGCTTCGACGGGGTCGAACTGCACGGCGCGCACGGCTATCTGATCGACCAGTTCCTGTGGGCGGGCACCAACCGCCGCACCGACGCCTACGGCGGCGACCCGGTGGCCCGGACGAAGTTCGCCGCGGAGATCGTCGCCGCGGTGCGCGCGGCGGTCTCGCCCCGGTTCCCCGTCATCTTCCGCTACTCGCAGTGGAAGCAGCAGCAGTACGACGCCCGGCTCGCCGAGACCCCGCAGGAGCTGGAGGCGATCCTGGCCCCGCTCGCCGCGGCCGGCGTCGACGCCTTCCACGCCTCCACCCGCCGTTACTGGGTCCCGGAGTTCGACGACTCCGACCTCAACCTGGCCGGCTGGACGAAGAAGCTGACCGGCAGGCCCGCCATCACCGTCGGCTCGGTCGGCCTCGACGGCGACTTCATCAACGCGTTCGTCGGCGAGGGCTCCCCGGTGCTCGGCATCGACAACCTCCTCGACCGCTTCGAGCGCGACGAGTTCGACCTGGTGGCCGTCGGCCGCGCGCTGCTCCAGGACCCGCAGTGGGCGGCGAAGGTGCTGGCCGACCGCTCCGACGAGCTGAAGCCGTACGACGCGGCCGCGCTGAAGACCCTCAGCTAGGGCCTCGGGCCCGCGGACGCGCTCTGGCCGCGGGCCCCGGCTCCCGTTAGCGTGCGGTGGATGAGGATCCTGCATCTGTCCGACACCCATCTGGAGCGGACGGACGAGCCCAACCGGCACGGCGTCGACGCCACCGGGTCCCTGCGGCTGATGCTGGCCGAGCTGGCCGGTCAGCGCGACATCGACGCGGTCGTCGTCACCGGCGACCTGGCGAACGACGGCGCGGTGGAGGCGTACGCGACCGTACGGGAGACCGTGGGCGCGTTCGCGCGGACCTGGGACGCCCCGGTCTTCTTCACCACCGGCAACCACGACGAGCGCCAGGCCTTCGCGAAGGTGCTGGGCAGCGGCCATCTGGGCCCGGACGGCACGGACCGGGCCGCCGCCGTCCTGCCGGGGCCCGAACGGGCCGCCGTCGGCGAGGTGGCCGGCCACCGCTTCGTGACGCTGGACTCGCTGGTGCCGGGCGAGGTCTACGGGCGGCTGGGGGAGACCCAGCTGGCCTGGCTGCGTGAGGTGCTGGCCACGCCCGCGCGGCACGGCACCGTGCTCGCGCTGCACCATCCGCCGATCTGTCTGGACGTGCCGACCCAGCGGGCCTTCGGCCTGCTCGACGCGGACGCCCTGGCCGACGCGATCCGCGGTACGGACGTACGGGTCGTGCTCGCCGGACACTTCCATCTCCAGCTGTCCGGCTTCCTGGCGGGCGTGCCGGTGTGGGTCACGCCGGGCGTGGTCAACCGCATCGACCTGACGACCCGGCCGGGCACGGAACGCGCGGTACGCGGCGCGTCCGCCTCGCTGGTGGAGCTCGGCGGGGCGACGGGGCCGATGTTCCACACCTTCCACGCGCGCGACCCGCGGGCCCACGAGACCGTCTACGAACTCGACGAGGAGCGCACCCGCGAGGTGATCGCGCGGTACGGGCCGACCCCGGACCCGCGGTAGGGCTCGGGCGCTTCGCCTCCCCGGGGCCGGGCGTGGGCAGGGCGCACAAATTTTCGCTTGCTTAAGTCAATCAATCGACCTAAGGTTGCCTGAGTCAAGCACATTGGTGTGCCCGTTCGTCCCGCTCCCACGGAGGCCTCTTCATGTCCGACGCTCCTGTCCGGCCCACAGCCGCCGGGGGATCCGCCCCGCCGAGGTCGAACGCAGTGGTGGCGGTCCTGGCCTTCGCCGGAATCGTCGTCTCGCTGATGCAGACCCTGGTCATCCCGATCGTCCCCGAGCTGCCGAAGTACCTGAACGCCTCCGCCTCCGACGCGGCCTGGGCGGTCACCGCCACCCTGCTCGCCGCGGCCGTGGCCACGCCCGTCGCCGGCCGGCTCGGCGACATGTTCGGCAAGCGCAGGCTGCTGCTGATCAGCGTCGTGCTGCTGGTCTTCGGCTCGGTGGTCTGCGCGCTCAGCGACTCGCTGGTCCCGATGATCGTCGGCCGCGCCCTCCAGGGCCTGGCCGCCGCGGTCATCCCGCTCGGCATCAGCATCATGCGCGACGAACTGCCGGCGGAGAAGCTCGCCGGCTCCATCGCCCTGATGAGCGCCTCGCTGGGCGTCGGCGGTGCCCTGGGCCTGCCCGCCGCGGCCTTCATCGCCGACAACTTCAGCTGGCACGTCCTGTTCTGGACCTCCGCGACCCTCGGCGTCGTCGCCCTCGGACTGGTCCTGGTCTTCGTGCCGGAGTCCGCGGTGCGCACCGGCGGCCGCTTCGACATCGTCGGCTCGCTCGGCATGGCGGCCGGACTGGTCTCCCTGCTGCTGGCCGTCTCCAAGGGCGGCGACTGGGGCTGGGGCAGCGGTACCACGCTCGGCCTGTTCGCCGTCGCGGTCGTGGTCCTCGTCGCCTGGGGCTTCTACGAGCTGCGCACCACGACACCGCTGGTCGACCTGCGCACCACCGTCCGCCGCCAGGTGCTGTTCACCAACCTCGCCTCGATCGCCTTCGGCTTCTCGATGTTCGCGATGGCGCTGGTCCTGCCGCAGCTGCTCCAGCTGCCCACCCAGACCGGCTACGGCCTGGGCAAGTCGATGATGACCGCCGGTCTGGTGATGGCTCCGCAGGGCCTGGTCATGATGGTGTTCGCCCCGGCGTCCGCGGCCATCACCAAGGCCAGGGGCCCGAAGGTCACCCTGATGATCGGCGCCGTGATCGTCGCCGCCGGGTACGGCCTGAACATCGTCCTGATGTCCGAGGTCTGGCACCTGGTCCTGGTGTCCTGCATCATCGGCGCCGGTGTCGGCTTCGCCTACGGCGCGATGCCCGCGCTCATCATGGGCGCCGTCGACCCGTCCGAGACGGCCGCGGCGAACGCCCTCAACACCCTGATGCGGTCCATCGGCACCTCGGTGTCCAGCGCCGTCGCCGGAGTGATCCTGGCCAACATGACCATGAACCTCGGCGGCTACGAGCTGCCGTCCGAGAACGGCTTCAAGGTCGTCATGGCCCTCGGCGCGGGCGCCGCCGCCCTCGCCTTCGTCCTCGCCGCCTTCCTGCCCGGTCGCAGGCCGGCCGCCGTGATCGGCGAGCCGGAGGGGGAGCCCGGGAGCGAGGCGGCCGACGGCGCCGCCGAGGTCTCCGGAGCCAAGGCGTAGCACGCGCCGGACGCGTTCTCACCGGACGGCCGCCGCCCCGCACCGACGGGACGGCGGCCGTCCGTCGTCCGCGTCCGGCGTGCTAGGGGCTCAAAGGTTCCCGAGCGGTTCGATGTCGACCTTCACCGGCGTGCCCCACACGCGCAGCACCTCGTAGTCGGTGAACTCGTGCACGAGCCGGTAGGCCATCGCGGGCCGGGAGCCGCGCCGCTGGGCGGCGATGAACAGCTCGGCCTCCCGGCGGTCGCGGCGCGGGGTGCCGCACAGCTGCCACTCCTGCCCGTTCCACAGCTCCGGCAGCCAGCGCTGCTGCGGCTGCGGGCGGTCGGCGCGCACCCCGTAGCGGGACGGGCCAGTGGCGGGCTGCGGGTTGGCGGCGGGGCCGTTGATCTCGGAGCGACGGGCGGCCCGGCGCCGGGTCTCGCACAGCAGGCACAGGTCGGGGGCGGCGGTGTCGACCGGACCGTTCGGGTGCTCGGCGCACCGGGTGCTGGGCGCGGCCGTGGTGACGCTCTCCTCCAGCAGATCCAGGGCGCGCCGCAGATCCGCCCTGACCTCGTGCAGCCGGGCGTCGGGCGTGTCGGCGTTGAGGGCCTCCCCGTGCTCGCCGAGCAGGCGGAGAGCACGACCGAGAGCCGTGAGCTGGGCGTGATTCATGTCGGTCGGCGTAGTCCTTGGGCTTCTCGGCGTCGAGCGTGATGCCGACGGGGGAGGAAAGGTCGACGGTCACTCCCCAGGGTACGAGGCGGCCCGCCGACGGGGGCGTCCTTGCGGGGGGAGGGC
>NZ_VJZD01000257.1 GCF_009377175.1 Streptomyces adustus | reverse complement strand
GGACCGACGGGAACGGCGGGCGCGACGCGCTCCCGCCGTTCCCGTCGGTCCTGCCGCTGCCTCCGTCGGTCCCGTCGGGCCCGTCGGTTCTGTCGCTGCCGCTGCTTCCGCTCGCTGTGAGGCGGACCCACCGGTCGCGCTGCGGGACCGGCGGGCGGTGCCGGGCGCGGGAGCCGGAGCGGCGGCGGGCGTCCGCGCCGCCGGGTCCGCGCCGGTGCCGGGGCCGGTGGCCGTGCCGGGCGTAGCAACCGCCCGCGCACCGGCGTCCGCACCCGCACCCGCACGCGAATCGGCAGTCGCGCTCCCACCCGCATCCGCACCGGCAGCCGCGTTCGCACCCGCGGACGCAACCGCGCCTGCGTCCGCACCCGTGGCCGTCGGCGCCGTCTGGCTGGCCGAGCCCTCCGAGGCCGTACGGGCGCGGCGTACCGGGCGTTCGCCGGGGGTGCGGCCCGCGGCGCGGGCCGGACGGGCCGGGGCGGCCGGGAGCCGGCCCTTGAGCGGGCCCCACTCGTTCGGGTCGGGAACCCCAGGGGGAAGCATCTGGCGGCGCTTGGGGCCGCCGTGCTCGGACTCCCCCGGCTCCTTGGCGCCGGGCCAGGCCTTGGCGACCCGTGCCGCCAGGACGAAGTCCTTGCGCAGCGGATGGCCCTCGAAGCCCTCGGGCAGAAGGAGGTGGTCCAGGGCCGGGTGGCCCTCGAAGGCGACGCCGAACATCTCGTGGGTCTCGCGCTCGTGCCAGGCCGCACCCGCGTAGACGTCCACGGCGGACGGCAGGACCGGCGACTCGTGCGGGACGGTCGTGCGCACCAGCAGCCGGCGCACCGGCCCCAGCGCGGCCACGTGGGCGGAGACGCGGAAACCGGTGCCCGGCTCGTCGACCGCGCTCAGCCAGTCGAAGTAGGTGCAGCCCAGTTCGTCGCGGGCGACGCGCAGCGCCGCGGTCCAGGACTCCGGCGGCACGTCGACCGTCAGGACGTCGTACGACTCCTCGGCCGTGGCCTGGGCGCCGAAGAGCTCCTCGGCGGGGGCGGGCAGCCAGCCGACCGCGGTCATCGGCTCTCACCCGCTGCGGCGGGGGCCGGCGGCGGCTGCACCAGCCCGCTCTGGAGGGCGGCCGCGGAGGGCTGCGTGCTCCCGTAGCGCTCGGCCAGCGACTCCCGGGCGATCTTCTCCTGGAGTTTCAGGATTCCCTGGAGCAGGGCCTCGGGGCGGGGCGGACAGCCCGGCACGTAGACGTCCACCGGGATGATCTGGTCGACGCCCTTCGTGACCGAGTAGGAGTCCCAGTACGGGCCGCCGCAGTTGGAGCAGGCGCCGAAGGAGATGACGTACTTCGGCTCGGGCATCTGCTCGTACAGGCGCTTGACGGCCGGTGCCATCTTGTCCGTGACCGTGCCCGAGACGACCATCAGGTCGGCCTGGCGCGGCCCCGGCGCGAAGGGGATGACGCCGAGACGGATGAAGTCGTGGCGGGCCATGGACGCGGCGATGAACTCGATCGCGCAGCAGGCGAGGCCGAAGTTGAAGACCCACAGCGAGTAGCGGCGGCCCCAGTTCAGGACCACCTTCATCGGCTCGGGAGCCAACCGGGCGAGGGCGCCCAGCCGCTTCGGCTCGGGGAGCGGCACGGGCTCGGGGGAGGCGGGGGTCACGTCCATGTCAGGACGCCCTTCTTGTATGCGTACAGCAGACCCACGGTCAGGAAGCCGAGGAAGATGAACATCTCCACCAGCGTCGTCGCGCCGTATCCATGGTCGGCGAAGACGGTCGCCCATGGGAACAGGAAGATCGAGTCGACGGCGAAGATGACGTACAGGAACGCGTAGACGTAGTAGCGGACCTGGGTGTGGGCCCAGCCCTCGCCGACGGGGTCGACGCCGCACTCGTAGGTGAGGAGCTTCTCGGGGGTGGGGACCACCGGGCGCAGCAGGCGGCCCGCCCCGAAGGCGACGGCGACGAACAGTACGCCGACGACGGCGAGCAGTCCGACGACCGAATAGGAGTGGAAGTAGTCCGCCGCGACGACGACGGACGGGTCCCGCAGCGTGTTCCGCAACGTGTCCGGCAACGTCCGCCTCGCTCCCTGAACTCGTGACCCTCGTGAACCCTGCGTTCGACGATCTGTACGCACGGGAGTCTAGGCCCTGATAAAGAGGCGGTAAGCAGCCCGTCACGCCTTGAGATCCGACGGCGGGGCCGACGGTGAGACCGACGGTGGGGTTTTCCCCCGGTCGATCGCGGTGGCCGACCTCATGGCGCCGTGGCGCCGCGCCGGGCACCCTGGCCGGTATGACCGCAGCCATGCCTTCCGACGGCGGAGACGTCGCCGGAGACACCCATCGCGTCCACGGCTCCCGAAGCGCCCGGGACACGCGAGACCTCCGAAGCCCTCAGGGCGCCCGTGCCACCGTGAGCGCGCAGGCCGCCGACCGCGACGACGACGGCGGCGACGAGCGCCTGCCGCCGGCGCGTATGGCCTTCGCCCCGCAGACGTGGAAGGAGATCGCGCATCTCCTGGCGAACCTGCCGATGGCGCTGCTCGGCTTCGTCTACGTGACGACGGCGCTGCTCGTCAGCAGCGTGCTCACCTTCACCGTGGTCGGGCTGCCGCTGCTGGCGCTGGGGCTGATGGGGTCGCGACTGCTGGGCCGGTTCGAGCGCGGCCGGGCGCGGGCGCTGCTCGGGATACGGATCGACGAGCCGAGCCCGCTGCCGCTGAAGCGGACGGAGGGGTTCTTCCAGCGGATCTGGATGATGGTGAAGGATCCGGTGGGCTGGCGGGCGGCGCTGTACGACGTCATCCGGCTGCCCTGGGGCATCCTCACCTTCACCATCACGCTGACCTCGCTCTTCGTGCTGTGGCCCGTGCTGCCCTTCCTGGCGCGCGGGCTCGCCAACGCGGACCGCGCGATGGTGCGCGCGCTGCTGTCGCCCTCCGACGAGCTGGAGCGGCGCATCGCCGAGCTGGAGTCCGACCGGGGGGTCGTGGTCGACACGGCCGCGGCCGACCTGCGGCGCATCGAGCGCGATCTGCACGACGGGGCGCAGGCCCGGCTGGTCAATCTGGCGATGGGGCTCGGCCTGGCCAAGGAGAAGCTGCTGGAGGGCCAGGCCGACGAACACGTGGCGGCGATGGTGGAGGAGGCGCACGGCGAGGTGAAGCTGGCGCTCCAGGAGCTGCGCGACCTCGCCCGGGGCATCCACCCGGCCGTCCTCACCGACCGCGGACTCGACGCCGCGCTGTCGTCGGTCGCCACGCGCTGCACGGTGCCGGTGAAGGTGACGGCCGAGCTGCCGTCGAGACCCGCCGCGGCCATCGAGGGCATCGCCTACTTCACCGTCTCGGAGCTGCTCCAGAACGTCAGCAAGCACAGCGGGGCGAAGTCGGCGTCGGTCGACGTGTGGCGGGTGGACGACCGGCTGCTCATCCAGGTCTCGGACGACGGCGGCGGGGGCGCGCGGCTCGACGGCGGCAGCGGTATGCGGGGCCTGGCCGAGCGGCTTGGCGCGGTCGACGGGCTGTTCGTCGTCGACTCGCCGCCCGGCGGTCCGACGACGGTGACCGCGGAGCTGCCCTGGCGGGAGCGCGCGGAGGACTCCCCGCACGGGTGAGCCGGGCCCGCGGGGGTGGGGAAAACCCCCCGCCCAAGAGGCCGACGGCCTCCATGTCGCGCTGACCTGCCATCGAGCAGGGTGGAGATACGGGAGCAGGCCCGCCGACGAGCAGAACGGACGACACCGATGGCCAGCGAGTACGGACCGCGGTACGGGCAGGAGTACGGGATGTCCTACGGGCAGGAGCACCGGCAGGGCCACGACGGCGGCGAGCGGCGCCACCGGCTGCCGGCCGTGCTGCGGGCTCCGTTCGAGGCGCGCGCCTGGCGCGAGTTCGGATACGTCCTGCTGAGCCTGCCGATCAGCGTTCTGCTGTTCACGTACGCCGTCACGATGCTCTCGGTCGGCGTGGGGCTGCTGGTGACCTTCCTCGGCATTCCGGTGCTGGCGGCGGGTCTGGCCGGCTGCCGGGGCTTCGGGGCTCTGGAGCGGGCGCGGGCCCGCGGGCTGCTCGGCCTGGAGGTGGCCGAACCCGAGCCGCTGCGGATGCGCGGGCGGGGCGCGTGGGCGTGGATGGGCGCGGTCCTGAAGAGCGGCACGTCGTGGCGGCAGCTGCTGTACGCGGTGCTGCACTTCCCGTGGGCGGTGTTCTCGTTCTGCGTCGCGCTGACCTTCTGGGCGTACGGATGGGCGACGCTGACGTACCCGCTGTGGTTCTGGGTCTTCCCGATGTACGGCGGTCAGGACGGCCTCCAGCTGTACGGCGACGAACACCACCGGGTCTACCTCGACAACCCGTTCGAGATCACCGTCACCGCGCTGGTCGGCCTGCTGTTCACGCTGGCCACGCCGTGGATCGTACGGGCGCTGACGCAGGTGGACCGGCTGCTGGTGCACGGGCTGCTGGGGCCGTCGCGGCTGGCGGCACGGATGGTGGAGCTGGAGTCGGACCGGGGTGTCGTCGTCGACACGGCGGCCGCCGACCTGCGGCGCATCGAACGGGACCTGCACGACGGGGCACAGGCGCGGCTGGTGGCGCTGGCCATGGATCTCGGGCTGGCGAAGGAGAAGCTGACCGAGGACCCGCAGGCGGCGGCCCGGATGGTGGACGAGGCGCACGGCGAGGTGAAGACGGCGCTCCAGGAGCTGCGCGACCTCGCCCGGGGCATCCACCCGGCCGTCCTCACCGACCGCGGACTCGACGCCGCGCTGTCGTCGGTCGCCTCGCGCTGCACGGTGCCGGTGCGGGTGCACGTGGACCTGACGGAGCGGCCGGCGCAGGCGATCGAGGGCATCGCCTACTTCACGGTCTCCGAGCTGCTCCAGAACATCAGCAAGCACGCGCGGGCCACGAGCGCGACGGTGGACGTGTGGCAGGCGGAGGACCGGCTGATGCTCCAGGTCCTCGACGACGGGGTCGGCGGAGCGGACGCGTCCGCGGGCTCCGGGCTGGCGGGGCTGGCCGGGCGGTTGGACGCGGTGGACGGGCTGCTGGTGGTGGACTCGCCGCCCGGTGGGCCGACCCTGGTGACGGCGGAACTGCCCTGGCGGGGCTGGCCCTCCCCGCCGTACGGCCCCGACGGCTCCCGCAGGACTCCGCGCGGAACCGAGTAGGACACGACCCCCGTCATCGACAATGCGCCCGAAGGCCGAAAGTCGGCACGCCGGGCGCGTTTTCCCGTCACCTGCGCCGCGGTCGGATGCGATTGCTGGAATGCTGGACGTATACGTACGGGCGGGTACCCGGTGGGGGTACGGCGACCCGTGCGGAAGCCGTCGGGAGACGCCGGGCTGTGGGGGGCCGAAGATCGTGGAGGACAGGGTGCGGGTGGTCATCGCCGAGGATTCGGTGCTGCTGCGGGAGGGGCTGACCCGGTTGCTGACCGACCGCGGGCACGATGTCGTCGCCGGGGTCGGCGACGCGCAGGCCCTGGTGAAGACCATCACGGAGCTGGACGCGGAGGGCGCGCTGCCGGACGTCGTGGTGGCCGATGTACGGATGCCGCCGACGCACACCGACGAAGGGGTGCGGGCCGCCGTGCAACTGCGCAAGTCGCACCCCGGGCTGGGGGTGCTGGTGCTGTCGCAGTACGTGGAGGAGCGCTACGCCACCGAACTGCTGGCCGGTTCCAGCCGCGGTGTGGGCTATCTGCTCAAGGACCGGGTGGCCGAGGTGCGCGAGTTCGTGGACGCGGTCGTGCGGGTGGCCCAGGGGGGTACGGCACTCGACCCCGAGGTGGTCGCGCAGCTGCTCGGGCGCAGCCGCAAGCAGGACGTGCTCGCGGGGCTCACCCCGCGGGAGCGGGAGGTCCTCGGGCTGATGGCGGAGGGGCGGACGAACTCCGCGATCGCCCGGCAGCTGGTGGTGAGCGACGGGGCGGTGGAGAAGCACGTCAGCAACATCTTCCTGAAGCTCGGCCTGTCCCCGAGCGACGGGGACCACCGGCGCGTACTCGCGGTGCTCACCTATCTGAACTCATGACTTACTGACACTGCGGTCGGCACCTGTTTCAGTGGGACGGCCGCATGAACCACCACACGCACGGAAATGCACCACCCGCACCACACGTACCGAGCGCACTACCTGCACCAAGCGCACCACGCGCATCGAATGAACCGTCGCACCACCGAACCGTCGAACCACCGAACCGTCGAACCGTCGAACCACCGAGACAGACAGCGATCGCAGCACGTCTTCAAGGCAAGCGCCGGGGGCGAGTGAACCGTGTCGAGCCGGACCGTCGGGAGAGTGTCACCTCTGGGCGCGCAAGCGCCCCGAAGCGGTGACCGTCGCTCGGATGACCCGGGGAAGGCGCCCCTTGCGGACGTAGGGTTGATTTCGGGAGGGTCTTCGCAAAGGCCGCTCCCAGACAGCCGCCTCGAGGGAGGTCCAGTTCAGTGACCAGCAGGGTCAGCAGCGCAGCGGAACAGGCCGACGGAGCCGTCGTAGGAGAGCAGCGCAAACCGGGTGGGGCGAAGGACGTACAACGCCTCGACCGGGTGATCATCAGGTTCGCGGGGGACTCCGGTGACGGCATGCAGCTGACCGGTGACCGCTTCACCTCCGAGACCGCGTCGTTCGGGAACGACCTGTCGACGCTGCCGAACTTCCCCGCCGAGATCCGGGCCCCCGCCGGCACCCTGCCCGGTGTCTCCTCCTTCCAGCTGCACTTCGCCGACCACGACATCCTCACGCCGGGGGACGCGCCCAACGTGCTGGTCGCGATGAACCCGGCGGCGCTCAAGGCCAACATCGGGGACGTGCCGCGCGGCGCGGAGATCATCGTCAACACGGACGAGTTCACCAAGCGGGCGATGCAGAAGGTGGGATACGAGGCCTCGCCGCTGGAGGACGGATCGCTCGACGGCTACCAGCTCCATCCGGTGCCGCTGACGACACTGACCGTCGAGGCACTGAAAGACTTCGACCTCAGTCGCAAGGAAGCCGAGCGCAGCAAGAACATGTTCGCGCTCGGTCTCTTGTCGTGGATGTACCACCGGCCGACCGAGGGCACCGAGAAGTTCCTGACGTCGAAGTTCGCGAAGAGGCCCGACATCGCGGCGGCCAACATCGCCGCGTTCCGCGCGGGCTGGAACTTCGGCGAGACGACCGAGGACTTCGCGGTCTCCTACGAGGTGGCGCCGGCGGCGAAGGCGTTCCCCACCGGCACATACCGCAACATCTCGGGGAACCTGGCCCTGTCCTACGGGCTCGTCGCCGCGTCCCGCCAGGCGGACCTGCCGCTGTTCCTGGGCTCGTACCCGATCACCCCGGCCTCCGACATCCTGCACGAGCTGAGCCGGCACAAGAACTTCGGCGTACGGACCTTCCAGGCCGAGGACGAGATCGCGGGAATCGGCGCGGCGCTCGGGGCGGCCTTCGGCGGCTCCCTCGCGGTCACCACGACGTCCGGTCCCGGCGTGGCGCTCAAGAGCGAGACGATCGGTCTCGCCGTCTCCCTCGAACTTCCGCTGCTGGTGATCGACATCCAGCGCGGCGGCCCCTCCACCGGTCTGCCGACCAAGACCGAACAGGCCGACCTGCTCCAGGCCATGCACGGCCGCAACGGCGAGGCCCCGGTCCCGGTGGTCGCCCCGCGCACCCCCGCCGACTGCTTCGACGCGGCGCTGGAGGCGGCCGGGATGGCGCTGACCTACCGCACGCCCGTCATCCTGCTCTCCGACGGCTATCTCGCCAACGGCTCCGAGCCCTGGCGCATCCCCGAACTCGACGAGCTGCCCGACCTGCGGGTGCAGTTCGCCCAGGGACCCAACCACACCCTGGACGACGGCACCGAGGTCTTCTGGCCGTACAAGCGCGACCCGCAGACCCTCGCCCGCCCCTGGGCGATCCCGGGCACGCCGGGCCTGGAGCACCGGATCGGCGGCATCGAGAAGCAGGACGGCACCGGCAACATCTCCTACGACCCCGCCAACCACGACTTCATGGTCCGCACCCGGCAGGCCAAGGTCGACGGCATCGACGTCCCCGACGTCGAGGTCGACGACCCGCACGGCGCGAGCACGCTGGTGCTGGGCTGGGGATCGACGTACGGCCCGATCACGGCGGCGGTCCGCCGGCTGCGCGCGGCCGGCGAGTCGGTCGCCCAGGCGCACCTGCGTCATCTCAACCCCTTCCCGCGCAACCTCGGCGCGGTGCTCAGGCACTACGAGAAGGTGGTGATCCCCGAGATGAACCTCGGGCAGCTCGCCACGCTCGTCCGGGCGAAGTACCTGGTCGACGCCCATTCGTACAACCAGGTCAACGGCATGCCGTTCAAGGCGGAGCAGCTCGCCACGGCGCTCAAGGAGGCCATCGATGGCTGAGACGTCCACGGAAGGCACGGGCACGATCGAGGCACTTTCGCTCGTCCCCAAGGCCGAGGCCAGGCAGTCCATGAGGGACTTCAAGTCCGATCAGGAAGTGCGCTGGTGCCCCGGCTGCGGTGACTACGCGATCCTGGCCGCCGTGCAGGGCTTCATGCCCGAGCTCGGTCTGGCCAGGGAGAACATCGTCTTCGTCTCGGGCATCGGTTGCTCGTCGCGCTTCCCGTACTACATGAACACGTACGGCATGCACTCCATCCACGGCCGCGCGCCCGCGATCGCGACGGGACTCGCCTCCAGCAGGCGCGACCTGAGCGTGTGGGTGGTCACGGGTGACGGCGACGCGCTGTCGATCGGCGGCAACCACCTGATCCACGCCTTGCGCCGCAACGTGAACCTCAAGATCCTGCTCTTCAACAACCGGATCTACGGCCTGACGAAGGGCCAGTACAGCCCGACGTCGGAGGTCGGAAAAATCACCAAGTCGACGCCCATGGGCTCCCTGGACGCCCCCTTCAACCCGGTGTCCCTGGCGCTGGGCGCGGAGGCGTCGTTCGTGGCCCGCACGATCGACTCCGACCGCAAGCATCTGACGGAGGTGCTGCGGCAGGCCGCCGCGCACCCCGGCACGGCGCTGGTGGAGATCTACCAGAACTGCAACATCTTCAACGACGGCGCCTTCGAGGCCCTGAAGGACCGTCAGTCGTCGCAGGAGGCGCTGATCCGCCTCGAACACGGGCAGCCGATCCGCTTCGGGGCGGACGGTTCGCGCGGTGTCGTACGCGACCAGCACACCGGCGATCTGCGGGTGGTCACCGTGACCCCGGAGAACGAGGCGCAGATCCTGGTCCACGACGCCCACTGCGCGTCCCCGACCACCGCCTTCGCCCTCTCCCGGCTGGCCGACCCGGACACGCTGCACCACACCCCGATCGGGGTGCTGCGCTCGGTGGAGCGGCCGGTCTACGACACGCAGATGGCCGACCAGCTGGACACGGCGATCGAGCAGAACGGCAAGGGGGACCTGGCGGCGCTGCTGGCCGGCGGCGACACCTGGACCGTCGTCGGCTGACCGGGCCGGAGGTTCCCGAACGGGCCCGGGCCTTCAGGTCCGGGCCTCGTCGTAGGCGCGGCGCGCCTGCTCCACGTCGTCCATCCGCCGATGGGTCCACATCGCCAGCGAGCGGACCTGCTCCGCGGCCTCGCGCCCCAGGTCGGTCAGGGAGTAGTCGACGCGCGGCGGAATGACCGGCTTGGCGTCCCGGTGCACCAGGCCGTCGCGCTCCAGGGTCTGCAAGGTCTGCGTCAGCATCTTCTCGCTGACCCGGCCGATCGCCCGGCGCAGCTCGCTGAAGCGGTACGGGCGGTCCAGCAGCTCGATCAGGACGAGCACACCCCAGCGGCTGGTGACGTGCTCAAGGACCAGACGGTAGGGACACATGTCCTCGGTGACGGTGTACTTGCCGCCTACTGCACTTACTGCCATGTCGGTACCTTACTTCAAAGTGGGTACTTTCGCAGAGTTAGCGCTCCTTCTAGGGTTGACGACATCGCACCCCACAAGGAGATCCAGATCATGAGCATCGTCGTCACCGGAGCCACCGGACACCTCGGCCGCCACGTCGTGGAGCAGCTGCTGGAGAAGGTCCCGGCCGAACAGATCACCGCCGTCGTACGCGACGAGGCGAAGGGCGCCGACTTCGCCGCCCGGGGCGTACGGCTCGCGGTCGCCGACTACAACGCCCCCGAGACCTTCGACGGCCTCTTCGCGGCCGGCGACAAGGTGCTGCTGATCTCCGGCAACGAGTTCGACAAGGGCCGGGTCCGGCAGCACCAGGTGGTCATCGACGCGGCCGTCGCGGCCGGTGTCGCCCTGCTCGCCTACACCAGCGCCCCCGGCAGCCTGACCGCGGCGCTCGCCGACGACCACCGCGCCACCGAGCAGGTCCTGCTCGCCTCCGGCCTGTCCTACGTGCTGCTGCGCAACGGCTGGTACCACGAGAACTACACCGAGAACCTGGCCCCGGTGCTGGCGCACTCCGCCGTCGTCCAGGCGGCCGGCGAGGGCCGGATGACCTCCGCGTCGCGCGCCGACTACGCGGCGGCCGCCGTCGCCGTGCTGACCGGCGAGGGCCACGAGAACGCGACGTACGAGCTGGGCGGCGACGAGACCTGGAGCTTCGCCGAGTACGCGGCGGAGCTGAGCCGGCAGACCGGCAAGGAGATCGGCTACACCCCCGTCTCCGTCGAGGCCTTCAGCGAGATCCTGGCCGGTGCCGGACTCCCGGGGCCGTTCGTCGCGATCCTGGCCGGGGTGGACGCGTCCATCGAGAAGGGCGAGCTGGCCGTCACCTCCGGCGACCTCTCCCGGCTGATCGGCCGTCCGACCACCCCGCTGGCCGAGGCCGTCGCCGCCGCACTCAAGGACTGACCGCGACACCGCCCCCGACCGCACCTCCGCCTCCGTCTCCGTCATGACCGTATGGCGATACGGGCATGACAGGCGGATGCGGTCGGCGTTACCTTCTGCGTACACGCGCTCGCGTGTACGAGCGAGAAGGAGAGGCCGGTGGCCGAACAATCGAGGGGCGAGCAGCGGACAGGTCTGCTGAACGGCTTCGCGGCCTACGGGATGTGGGGGCTCGTCCCCCTCTTCTGGCCCCTGCTGAAGCCCGCCGCCCCGGCGGAGATACTCGCCCACCGGATGGCCTGGTCCCTGGTCTTCGTCGCCGTCGCGCTGGTCTTCGTACGGCGCTGGGCCTGGGCGGGCGAGCTGCTGCGGCAGCCGCGCAAACTGGCGCTGGTCGTCCTGGCCTCCGCGGTCATCACCGTGAACTGGGGCATCTACATCTGGGCCGTGAACAGCGGGCACGTGGTGGAGGCCTCGCTCGGCTACTTCATCAACCCGCTGGTCACCATCGCGATGGGCGTGCTGCTGCTGAAGGAGCGGCTGCGGCCCGTGCAGTGGGCGGCCGTCGGCATCGGCGCCGCCGCCGTCCTGGTCCTCACCATCGGCTACGGCCGCCCGCCCTGGATCTCCCTCACGCTCGCCTTCTCCTTCGCCACCTACGGGCTGGTGAAGAAGAAGGTCAACCTCGGCGGTTTCGAGTCGCTGGCCGCCGAGACCGCGATCCAGTTCCTGCCCGCGCTCGGCTATCTGCTGTGGCTGTCGGCGCAGGGCGAGTCCACCTTCACGAGCGAGGGCGCGGGACACTCCGCCCTGCTCGCCTCGACCGGCATCGTCACCGCGCTGCCCCTCGTGTGCTTCGGCGCGGCCGCGATCCGGGTGCCCCTGTCCACGCTGGGCCTGCTCCAGTACATGGCCCCGGTCTTCCAGTTCCTGCTCGGCGTCCTCTACTTCGGCGAGGCCATGCCGCCCGAGCGCTGGGCCGGTTTCGCGCTGGTCTGGCTGGCCCTGGCCCTGCTCACCTGGAACGCGCTGCGCACCGCGCGCCGCACCGCGCGACTCAGGTCCGGGCTCCCGACGGGCGCGGCGGCCGGGGCGGCCGTCGTCGTGGCAGGTTCAGGAACCGTCACCGAAGCAGAGGCCGGAGTCGCCGCCGAAGCCGCCGCCGGGTCCGAGGCGGGGACCGGTGTGCGCGGAGCCGCCGCCGGCTCCGCCCCCGTGGAGGCCTGACCGGAGGATCGCTCGGCGGCCACTGTCATCCGGCGCCCGCGAACCGTCCGCCCGGACGGCTCGCGGGCGCCGCGTTCGTGGAGGCACCGGGCGACCGGCCGCGGGTGCCGTTATAAGTGGTAACCATGACGCAGACGACCGCTCCCGCCCCGCTGCACTGGAAACTCGTCATCGACGCCCTCGACCCGCACACCCAGGCCGACTTCTGGTCCGCCGCGCTCCACTACACGGTCGAGGACAACAGCGCCCTCGTCGAACGGCTGCTGGAAGCCGGTGCCCTGCCGGGCGCGGCCACCGTGGAGTTCCACGGCCGTCCCGCCTTCCGGGACCTGATCGCCGTACGCCATCCGGACGATCCGTACGACGAGGACAGCGGGACCGGGCGAGGGCAGCGGCTGCTGTTCCAGCGCGTCCCCGAGTCGAAGTCCGGCAAGAACCGGCTGCACCTGGATCTGCACCCGGGCCGGGACCGGCGGGCGGAGGAGGTGCGGCGGCTGCTGAAGCTGGGGGCGAGCGTGCTGCGCGAGGTCGACGAGCCGGGCGGCAGCTGGGTGGTCATGGCGGACCCGGAGGGCAACGAGTTCTGCGTGCAGTGACACCGGCGCGCCTCCCGTCACGACGGCGGGAGGCGTACCCGTCGTGACGAACCCGGGCGTCGCGACCGACGGTCCGGCTATCGGGAGTCCGGGTTGCGGGCCGCCCGTTCGGCGAGGCGGTTCATCCGGGTGCGGGCGGACTCCAGCGGACCGAGGTCCTCGGCGGCGGGCCCGTCCTCGAACGTGAGCTCGGTCCACAGCCCGAGCAGCTCCTGTCCCAGCTGTAGGCCCTGTACGGGCTCACGCACCGCGCGCCAGGCCGCGGCCGCGCTCTGGACGTTGCCGTAGGCGGCCTCCGCGTCCCCGGCGCGGCGATGGACCCGGGCCAGGTCGAGGGAGAGGTGGAAGGCGCGCAGCGGGTCGCCCGCGAGATAGGCGATGTACGCCGTGAGTTCGAGCAGCCGGAGCACCTCGGGGTGCTCCCGGCCGAGCGTTCCCGACGCCTCGGCCACGGTCCGCTCGGCCAGCGCCGCCGCCACATCGATCTGCCCCGCCTTCACCGCGCCGCTGATCCGCGCGATCGGCTCCGCGAGGAGGGCGGGGGCGTCCGCGGACCCGGTCGGCGGCTCGTCCCCGAGCACGGCCTCGGCGACCGCGTCGAAGCCCCGGGCGGGGGTCGGTTTGGGGTCGGGGTCCACGACGGCGTAGGGGTCGAGGTGCGGTTCCGGCGCACGGCGGGGCGACGCCCCGAGAGCGGGGGCCTGGCTGCGGGGTTCGACGGTGGGACTCGGGGG
>NZ_VJZD01000256.1 GCF_009377175.1 Streptomyces adustus | reverse complement strand
GGGGCCGGGGGTGGGCCGGCGGGTTCGCCCTGGCTGGCGCTGTTGCCCTCGACCCGGCTGCGGGTGACCGGGCGGCTGGCTCCGGCCGCGACGGGCGGCGACCGGATCGCGGCCGTACTGCGGGTCCGGGACCGGGCGGCGCCGGAGGTGACGAAGGGACCCTCCGGGGCGCAGCGGTTCGCGGGACGGTTGCGCGCGGGACTGAGGCAGGCCACCGACGGGCTCCCGGGGGACGCGCGGGCGCTGCTGCCCGGCCTGGTCGTCGGGGACACCTCGCGCATCACACCCGAACTGGACGAGGCATTCAAAAGGACCGACCTCGCGCACACCCTGGCGGTCTCCGGGAGCAACCTGACGATCCTCCTGGCCCTGCTCCTCGGGCCGCCCGGTCTGGCCCAGCAGGTCGAGCGGCGCGGCCTCGCACCCCGCCTCGGCATCCCGCTCCGCACGACGGCACTGTGCGGGGGCGCGCTCACCGTCGCGTTCGTGGTCGTGTGCCGACCCGACCCGAGTGTGCTGCGGGCGGCGGCCTGCGGCACGGTCGCGCTGCTCGCCCTCGTGACCGGCCGCCGCAGATCCCTCGTCCCGGCACTGGCGACGGCGGTGCTGCTGCTGGTGCTGTACGACCCGTGGCTGGCCCGAAGCTACGGCTTCCTGCTCTCGGTGCTGGCCACCGGCGCGCTGCTCACGCTGGCGCCGCGCTGGAGCGCCGCGCTGCGCCGGCGAGGGGTGCCGCCGCGGATGGCCGAGGCGCTGTCCGCGGCGGGCGCGGCGCAGATGCTGTGTGCGCCGGTCGTTGCCGTGCTGTCGGCGCGGGTGAGCCTGGTGGCGGTGCCGTGCAACCTGCTCGCCGAGTTCGCGGTCGCACCGGCCACGGTGCTGGGCTTCGCGGCGCTGTCGGCCGCGCCGGTGATGATGCCGGTGGCCAAGGCGCTCGCGTGGTGCGCGAGTTGGCCGACGGGGTGGATCGCGGGCGTCGCACGGTACGGGGCCGCGCTGCCCGGTGGCGGAGTGGACTGGCCGGGCAGTTGGGCGGGCGCGCTGCTGCTCGCGCTCGTCATGGTGGTGGTTGTGGCGGTCGGGCGGCGGCTGCCGCGGAACCCGTGGCTGGCCGGGGCCTGCGGGGTGCTGTTCGTCCTTGTGGTGGTGCGGCCGCCCTCGCTGACCAGGGTGATCAGCGGATGGCCACCGCCGGGCTGGCGGTACGCCGTGTGTGATGTGGGGCAGGGGGACGCGACGGTGCTGGCGGCGGGGGAGGGAACCGGTGTGGTCGTGGACGCCGGACCCGACGCGGCGTCGGTCGACCGGTGTCTGCGCGCGCTCGGTGTCACCAGAATCCCGCTGGTCGTGCTGACCCACTTCCACACCGACCATGTGGCGGGGTTGCCGGGCGTGCTGCGCGGACGTTCGGTGGGCGCGATCGAGACGACGGGGTTCGCGGAGCCCGCTGACCAGGCCGAGTTCGTCAGGACGCAGGCCGCGGCGCACGGCGTCCCGGTCACCGAGGCCGCCGCCGGGGAGCAGCGCCGTATCGGCGACCTCTCGTGGGAGGTGCTGTGGCCGCCGCCGCGTCAGGTGCCCGCGCCCGACGGCCCGAACGACGCCAGTGTCACGTTGCTCGTGCGGTCGGCCGGACTGCGACTGCTGCTGCTCGGTGACCTCGAACCTCCGGCCCAGCAGGCGCTGTTGCGGTCACCGGCGGCCGGGGCGCTGGCGGCGGTGGACGTGCTCAAGGTGGCCCATCACGGCTCGGCCCATCAGGACCCGGATCTCATACGGGTGGTGTCGCCGCGGCTGGCCCTCATCTCCTGCGGTGCGGACAACCCGTACGGACACCCGGATCCCGGCACGGTCGCCGCGCTGCGGGCCGGGGGAGCCGCGGTGCTGCGGACGGATGTGGACGGGGCGTTGGCGGTGACCGAGGAGGAGGGGGAGCTGAGGGTGACCGAGGGCGGATGACGGGAGGGCGGATGACGGGGAGAGCCGGCGGGAGGTGGCGATTTCCGGGTGTCGCGGTGCCGGAGAATGGGTCCGTGAGCGATGTGAGACATGTGCTGGTGCTGCCCGACCGAGATGCCGCGGAGGAGGCGGTGGAGGCGCTCGGGGAGCGGTTCGGACTCGACGAGGAGCCGCGGCTGGTGCGGGACGCGCTGGCCGGTGAGGACGACGCCGAGGACGCGCAGTGGCTCCTCGCCATCCAGGACGCGGAGGGGCGGCTGGACCCCCGGGAGCTGGACGCGTTCGCGGGGGAGTGGGACGGCTGGCGCGAGGAGCCGTGACCCGGGACCGCGAGGAGCCGTGACCCGGGGACGCGAGGAGCCGTGACCCGGGGACGCGAGGAGCCGTGACCCGGGGACGCGGAACTCCGGGACAACGGCCGGCACCGGGACGGCGGCGGCGGGGACGGGGATCCGGTCCCGCGGTGGCGTTCTTCGGCCGGTCGACCGGCCGACCGGCGGCCGGCTCGCGGGGTGTTGTCGGTGGGCCGTGCCATGCTTGTCCCGATGGCAAGGAAGACTGCGAATGACGACCCGCTCGCCCCGGTGACCCTGGCCGTGGGCCAGGAGGACCTGCTGCTCGACCGCGCCGTGCAGGAGGTGGTGGCCGCCGCGAGGGCCGCCGACGCCGACACGGACGTACGCGACCTGACCTCGGACCAGTTGCAGCCCGGCACGCTGGCCGAGCTGACGAGCCCCTCGCTCTTCGCGGAGCGCAAGGTCGTGGTCGTACGCAATGCGCACGATCTGTCCGCCGACACGATCAAGGACGTGAAGGCGTATCTCGGGGCACCGGCCGAGGAGATCACGCTCGTGCTGCTGCACGCGGGCGGGGCCAAGGGCAAGGGGCTGCTGGACGCCGCGCGCAAGGCGGGGGCGCGGGAGGTGGCGTGCCCCAAGATGACGAAGCCGGCGGACCGGCTGGCGTTCGTCCGGGGCGAGTTCCGCACGTTGGGACGGTCGGCGACGCCGGAGGCGTGCCAGGCACTCGTCGAGGCCATCGGGAGCGATCTGCGGGAGCTGGCGTCCGCGGCGGCGCAGCTGGTCGCCGACGTGGAGGGGACGATCGACGAGGCCGTCGTCGGGCGGTACTACACCGGGCGGGCCGAGGCGTCGAGTTTCACGGTCGCGGACCGGGCGGTCGAGGGGCGGGCGGCGGAGGCGCTGGAGGCGCTGCGGTGGTCGCTGGCGACGGGAGTGGCGCCGGTGCTGATCACGAGTGCGCTGGCACAGGGGGTGCGGGCGATCGGGAAGCTGTCCTCGGCCCGCGGCGGGCGGCCGGCCGATCTGGCGCGGGAGCTCGGGATGCCGCCCTGGAAGATCGACCGGGTCCGGCAGCAGATGCGGGGGTGGACGCCGGACGGGGTCGCCGTCGCCCTGCGGGCGGTGGCCGAGGCCGACGCCGGGGTCAAGGGCGGCGGGGACGATCCCGAGTACGCCCTGGAGAAGGCGGTCGTGACGATCGCCCGGGCGGCGCGGTCCCGAGGGCGCGCGTAACCGGGAAGCCGTTCGCGGTCCCGAGACCGCGCGTAACCCGGACGCGGTCCGGGAGGTCGGCAGGGGGCAGCGGGGCACCACCCGCACCAGGGGGCACCACCCGCGCATACCCGTCCCCCTGCCTTCGCCCCCGCCCCGCTTCTGCCGCTGCCTCTGGTGCCGCCGCTGCTCATGCCGAAGGCCCCGGTGCTCGTCCTGGGGAAGGGCGAGGCGCCGGGGCCTTCGGTTCAAAGCGGGGGATCCGCGCCCGCGTGGCGAACGCAGGCCGCGCGCAGATCCATGGGTGCCGGACGGGAGCGGATGAGAGAGGGCCCGCTCTGGGTCCTTCCGGCGGTCAGATCAAGAAAGAGGATCAGCCGTTGAGGTTGGCGACCTTGGAAGCCAGCGCCGACTTCTTGTTGGCGGCCTGGTTCTTGTGGATGACGCCCTTGGAGACGGCCTTGTCGAGCTGACGCGCGGCAGCGCGCTGGTACTCGGTGGCCTTCTCGACGTCACCCGCGGCAGCGGCCTCGCGGGCCTTGCGGATCGCGGTCTTCAGGGAGGACTTGACCGACTTGTTGCGCAGTCGCGCCTTCTCGTTGGTCTTGATCCGCTTGATCTGGGACTTGATGTTCGCCACGAATGAGCCTTCACAGGTTCTGGCGCGGGGCCGCTCGGGTCCCGTGCCGATGATTTTCTTGGGGTGTGTCTCGCGCTGAGAGGGCAAGAGACACAGCCCCCCACACTACCAGGGGCTCTCCGGCTGGCCCAAACCGGCTTCAGGTGGCCGCGCGTGGGACCATGGAGGCTACGTATCGATCCGACCCGAGACCGCACACACTGCGGACGCCTCAAGAATCAGGACCCTGCGTGCCCGCGATTCCTAGCCATGTGCCCGAGCCGAGCCGTACCGACCCGGCTCAGATCCGCAATTTCTGCATCATCGCGCACATCGACCACGGCAAGTCCACGCTCGCCGACCGGATGCTCCAGCTGACCGGTGTGGTCGACCAGCGGCAGATGCGCGCTCAGTACCTCGACCGCATGGACATCGAGCGCGAGCGCGGCATCACGATCAAGTCCCAGGCGGTGCGTCTGCCCTGGGCCCCGACCACGGGTCCCGACCAGGGCACGACGCACATCCTCAACATGATCGACACCCCGGGGCACGTCGACTTCACCTATGAGGTCTCGCGGTCGCTGGCCGCCTGCGAGGGGACCGTCCTCCTCGTCGACGCGGCCCAGGGCATCGAGGCGCAGACCCTCGCGAACCTGTACCTCGCGATGGAGAACGACCTGGCCATCGTCCCCGTGCTGAACAAGATCGACCTGCCGGCCGCGCAGCCCGAGAAGTTCGCCGAGGAGCTCGCCAACCTGGTCGGCTGCGACCCCGACGACGTGCTGCGGGTGTCCGCCAAGACCGGTGTAGGTGTGGACGACCTGCTGAACAAGGTCGTCGAGGCGGTTCCGGCGCCGGTCGGGGTCGCCGACGCGCCCGCCCGCGCGATGATCTTCGACTCGGTGTACGACTCCTACCGGGGCGTCGTGACGTATGTGCGTGTCGTCGACGGGCAGCTCAACAAGCGTGAGCGGATCCGGATGATGTCGACCGGCGCGACGCACGAGCTGCTGGAGATCGGCACCAACTCGCCCGAGATGCTGCCGGCCGACGGCCTCGGCGTCGGCGAGGTGGGCTATCTCATCACCGGTGTGAAGGACGTCCGTCAGTCCAAGGTCGGTGACACCATCACCACCCTGCACAAGGGCGCGACCGACGCCCTCGGCGGGTACAAGGACCCGAAGCCGATGGTGTTCTCCGGGCTCTACCCGCTCGACGGCTCCGACTACCCCGAGCTGCGCGACGCCCTCGACAAGCTCCAGCTCAACGACGCCGCCCTCGTCTACGAGCCGGAGACCTCCGCCGCGCTCGGCTTCGGCTTCCGCGTCGGCTTCCTCGGGCTGCTGCACCTCGACGTGATCCGGGAGCGGCTGGAGCGCGAGTTCGGGCTCGACCTCATCGCCACCGCGCCGAACGTGGTCTACCGCGTCGTCATGGAGGACGGCAGCGAGCACACGGTCACCAACCCGAGCGAGTTCCCCGAGGGGAAGATCAGCGATGTGTACGAGCCGGTCGTACGCGCCACGATCCTCGCGCCCTCCGAGTTCATCGGCTCGATCATGGAGCTGTGCCAGACCCGGCGCGGCACCCTCCTCGGCATGGACTACCTGTCGGAGGACCGGGTCGAGATCCGTTACACCCTGCCGCTCGCCGAGATCGTCTTCGACTTCTTCGACCAGCTGAAGTCCAAGACCCGCGGCTACGCCTCGCTCGACTACGAGCCCACCGGCGAGCAGGCCTCCAGCCTGGTCAAGGTCGACATCCTGCTGCACGGCGACAAGGTGGACGCCTTCTCGGCGGTCACGCACAAGGACGCGGCGTACGCGTATGGAGTGCGGCTCGTCGCCAAGCTGCGCGAGCTCATCCCGCGGCAGGCCTTCGAGGTGCCCATCCAGGCGGCCATCGGCTCCCGGGTCATCGCCCGCGAGACGATCCGCGCCATCCGCAAGGACGTCCTCGCCAAGTGCTACGGCGGTGACATCTCCCGGAAGCGGAAGCTGCTGGAGAAGCAGAAGGAGGGCAAGAAGCGCATGAAGATGGTGGGTTCCGTGGAAGTTCCGCAGGAGGCCTTCATCGCGGTTCTCTCCAGCGACGACAGCGCGGGGTCGGGCAAGGGCAAGAAGTAACCACGGGTTACCCGTGGGTACATCGTCGAAACGGGCGCAATCGGGGCTCGTCGTGCGAAAGCGCGGCGGGCCCCGGTGCGTGCGGGCCGTCGCTCTCTGTAGGAAGTGACAGGCCGCGGCCTCTTACGCAGGGGGCGGTCGCGCCTTACTCTGATCTCTGCTCGATAGTTACTCGCGAGTTAAACAACGCTCGGACAGCAGCTCGTGAGCAGACCCAGCCGTACTGAGCAGGCCCGTACTGAGCCAGCCGAGCCAGCCGCACCGTCGCGGGCCCCGGAGGATGTCGTGAGCGACACACAGACACTGATCGAGAACCGTCCGCCGTCCGTCGCGGGCCTCTTCCTTGACCGCGTGGCGGCCACTCCGGACGCAGAGGCCTACCGCTACCCGGTGGTGGCGGAAGCGGGCGAGGGGCCGGACGACTGGAAGTCGCTCAGCTGGGCGCAGGCCGCCGAGCGGGTCTACGCGATCGCCGCGGGCCTGATCGAGCTGGGCGTGCAGCCCGAGCAGCGGGTGGCCCTGGCCTCCTCGACCCGGGTCGAGTGGATCCTCGCCGACCTGGGCATCCTGTGCGCCGGTGCCGCCACGACCACGGTCTACCCGCAGACCAACGCCGACGAGTCGGCGTTCATCCTCTCCGACTCGGAGAGCCGGGTGCTGATCGCCGAGGACGCGGCCCAGCTCGCCAAGGCGCAGGAGAAGCGCGCCGAACTGCCCGAGCTCACCCACGTCGTGGTGATCGACCCGGCCGGCGTCGAGAGCGACGACCGGGTCCTCACCCTCGCCGAGCTGGAGCGGCGCGGCGCCGCCTACCTGGAGAAGCACCCCGGCCTGATCAAGGAGCGGGTCGCGGCGATCACCAAGGACCAGCTCGCCACCCTCATCTACACCTCGGGTACCACCGGCCGCCCGAAGGGCGTGCGCCTGCCGCACGACAACTGGTCGTACATGGCGAAGGCGATCGCCGGGACCGGGCTGATCGGCTTCGAGGACGTGCAGTACCTGTGGCTGCCGCTGGCGCACGTCTTCGGCAAGGTGCTCACCTCCGGTCAGATCGAGGTCGGGCACGTCACCGCCGTCGACGGCCGCGTCGACAAGATCATCGAGAACCTTCCGGTCGTCAGGCCGACCTACATGGCGGCCGTGCCGCGCATCTTCGAGAAGGTCTACAACGGGGTCGCGGCCAAGGCCCGCGCGGGCGGCGGCGCCAAGTACAAGATCTTCCAGTGGGCCGCCGAGGTCTCCCGCGAGTACGCCAAGGTCACCCAGGACAACTTCCGGCGCACCGGCAGCCACGCGGCGCCGTTCGGGCTGGCGGCCAAGCACAAGGCCGCCGACGCGCTCGTCTTCGCCAAGATCCGCGAGGCCTTCGGCGGCAACCTGCGCGCCTGCATCTCGGGCAGCGCCGCCCTCGCGCCCGAGATCGGCTACTTCTTCGCCGGTGCCGGGATCCACATCCTGGAGGGCTACGGCCTCACCGAGTCCTCCGCCGCCTCCTTCGTCAACCCGGGCGAGGCCTACCGCACCGGCACGGTCGGCAAGCCGCTGCCCGGCACCGAGGTGCGCATCGCGGACGACGGCGAGATCCTGCTGCGCGGCCCCGGCATCATGCAGGGCTACCACGGGCTGCCCGAGAAGACCGCCGAGGTGCTGGAGGCGGACGGCTGGTTCCACACCGGCGACATCGGCGAGCTGTCGGCCGACGGCTATCTGAAGATCACCGACCGCAAGAAGGACCTGATCAAGACGTCCGGCGGCAAGTACATCGCGCCGGCCGAGGTCGAGGGCCAGTTCAAGGCGGTGTGCCCGTACGTCTCCAACATCCTCGTGCACGGCGCCGACCGTAACTTCTGTACGGCCCTCATCGCGCTCGACGAGCCGTCGATCCTGGAGTGGGCGAAGGAGAACGGACTGGCGGACAAGCCGTACGCCGACGTCGTCGCCGCGCCGGCGACGGTCGCCATGGTCGAGGGGTACGTCAAGCAGCTCAACGAGGGTCTCCAGCGCTGGCAGACCATCAAGAAGTTCCGGCTGCTGCCGCGCGACCTCGATGTGGAGCACGGCGAGATCACGCCGAGCCTGAAGCTGAAGCGGCCGGTGGTGGAGCGTGAGTACAAGCACCTGATCGACGAGATGTACGCGGGCTCGCGCGAAGCGTAGGCAGGAGGGCCGGGCGCTGCGCGGTGGGCGACAGATGTTGTCCGGATGCTCGGAGTCGGTCAGATTTCTGCCCGTCTTCGAGCACGCGCGTAGCACGGTTTTCACTCATGGCCACCCACTTCGGTAACTCGGCGCTTATGGACGCGCTCGGTCTGTCACGCTGTCGGCAACGACCGAGGTCCATTCGTCCGAACCGTTCGGGAGCCGCCCATGGGGGCCATTCCGACGCAACGGGAGAACCTTCCCCTTGCCTCCGATGCTTCCGGTGCCTTTGACGCCTGCGCGCCGGAGCGCGCGCAGGTGCGCGCGATCCTGGCCGGAAACCCTCTCGCGCCCGGCTCCGCCCGCGCACTCGTACGTGCCGCGCTCGTCGACTGGGCCGAGCAGGGTCCGCCCGCCCTGCGCACCGGCCACCTGGCCGACGACGTGCTGCTGGTCGTCAGCGAGCTCGTCACCAACGCCGTCGTACACGCCGGCACGGACGTCGAGCTCGTGTGCCGCCTGGAGGAGGAGGCGGCGGCGGGCGCGGTCGTCGTGGAGGTCTCCGACCAGCACCCCTCGCGGGCCCCGCGCGACGGCGGCCCGGAACCGGCGTACGAGACCCCGGAGTACGGGCGCGGTCTGCGCCTGGTCGCCACGCTGGCCGAGGCTTGGGGCGTCACCTACCGCAGGGGCGCCAAGGCGGTGTGGGCACGGCTGCCCTTCGAGCCTCCCGACGGCGTCGAGGCGCACGACGACGCGTGCGCCCCGGCGTACGCCCTCGGCGTGGCCGAGATCCTCGCCCCCGAACAGCAGCGGGCCGAGCGGGACGGGGACTGGCTGGGCCGCGGCGCCCTGACCTTCCTCGCCGAGGCCTCCGACCTGCTCGCGGGCCAGCTCGACGAGGACCTGGTCGCCGCGCTCACCGGCCAGCTGCTCGTGCCGCGGCTGGCCGACTGGTGCGCGGTGTGGCTGGAGGACGAGGCCACCGGCCGCGGCGGCTGGTCCGGCGACCTCGCATCGGGCGCCGGACCGCGGCTGGCCCGGGTCTGGCACGGCAGCGAGAACGTCATCGAGGAGCTGCGCAGAGCCCTGGAGAAGGACCCGCCCCGGCCGTCGGAGGGGATCGTCGCCGGGCCGGTTCCGTTCCCCTGGCCCGCGGTGGCCTGGACCGGGGACGACTCCCACGGACCCGGTGATCCGTGCGGGACCGGTGACGCGTACGGGATCGGCGGGTCGTACAAGGCCGGTGGGCCGTACGGGGCCGGCGGGTCGTACGGTACGGCGCTCGCCTACCGGCTCGTCGCGGGCGGCCGCCCGCTGGGCACCCTGGTCATCGGCCGGGCCGGACTGGCCCGCTTCCCCGACGAGGTCACCGGGCTGGTCGAGGACCTCAGCCGCCGGGTGGCGCTGGCCATCGGCGCCGCCCGCCAGTACGCCCGTCAGGCCACCATCAGCGCCGTGCTCCAGCGGGGGCTGCTGCCCGGCGCCGTCGCCGAGATCCCCGGTGTGCGCAGCGCCCTCGTCTACGAGCCCCGCGACAAGGGCGGACCCAGCGGCGACTTCTACGACCTCTTCCCGGCCGGCGACGGGCGCTGGTGCTTCGCCGTCGGCGACGTCCAGGGCAAGGGCCCCGAGGCGGCCGTGGTGATCGGCCTGGCCCGGCCCTGGCTGCGGCTGCTGGCCCGCGAGGGCTATCGCGTCGCCGACGTCCTGGACCGCCTCAACCAGCTCCTCCTCGACGACGCCACCGAGGCCGCGGACGCCTCCGCCCGTGCCCTCGTCGGCCCCGCCGCCCACGGCGACGGCCCGCAGACCCGGTTCCTCTCGCTCCTCTACGGCGAGCTCGCCCCCTTCGACGGCGGCCTGAGCTGCACCCTCGCCTCCGCCGGACACCCGCTGCCGCTGCTCCTCGGGCCCGACGGCGACGTCCGTACGGTCGCCCGGCCGCAGACCCTCCTCGGGGTCGTCGAGGACGAGACGTACACCAGCGAAACGTTCGAGCTGCGCCCCGGCGACAGCCTGCTGTGCGTCACCGACGGGGTGACCGAGCGGCGTTCCGGCTCCCGCCAGTTCGACGACGGCGACGGCCTCGCGGTCGCGCTGGCCGGCTGCGCGGGGCTGGACGCCGAGCTGATCGCGGAGCGGATCATAGGGCTGGTGCACGAGTTCGGCGGGCACCCGCCCGAGGACGACCTGGCGCTGCTGGTGCTCCAGGCGGAATAGCCCCGGACCGGCCCGGGGTGACGGACCCGGGGCGCGACAGGCTCCAGGGTCCGGTGAACGTGCGGGACAATGGAGCACATGCCTTCCGCACTCCCCGACGGCGAGCCCGTCCCCGACGACGGCGCGCTGCCCGCGTCCGCGCTCGCCGGGGCCGCCGACCGCCCCCTCGGGTTCTACCTGCACGTCCCCTACTGCGCGACCCGCTGCGGCTACTGCGACTTCAACACCTACACGGCGACCGAGCTGCGCGGCACCGGCGGCGTCCTCGCCTCCCGCGACAACTACGCCGAGACCCTGGTCGACGAGATCCGCCTGGCCCGCAAGGTCCTCGGCGACGACCCACGCGAGGTCCGTACGGTGTTCGTCGGCGGCGGCACGCCCACCCTGCTGGCCGCGGACGATCTCGTCCGGATGCTGGGCGCGATCCGCGACGAGTTCGGGCTGGCGGCGGACGCGGAGGTCACCACGGAGGCGAACCCGGAGTCGGTGGACCCCGCCTACCTCGCCACGCTCCGCGCCGGCGGCTTCAACCGGATCTCCTTCGGCATGCAGAGCGCGAAGCGGCACGTGCTGAAGGTCCTCGACCGCACGCACACCCCGGGGCGGCCCGAGGCGTGCGTCGCCGAGGCCCGCGCGGCCGGCTTCGAGCACGTCAACCTCGACCTGATCTACGGCACCCCGGGCGAGTCCGACGACGACTGGCGAGCCTCGCTGGACGCGGCGATCGGGGCCGGCCCCGACCATGTGTCGGCGTACGCCCTGATCGTCGAGGAGGGCACGCAGCTCGCCCGCCGGATCCGGCGCGGCGAGGTGCCGATGACCGACGACGACGTCCACGCGGACCGCTACCTGATCGCCGAGGAGACGCTGTCGGCGGCGGGCCTCGACTGGTACGAGGTCTCCAACTGGGCGACCTCGGAGGCGGCCCGCTGCCTGCACAACGAGCTGTACTGGCGGGGCGCCGACTGGTGGGGCGCCGGGCCGGGGGCGCACTCGCACGTGGGCGGGGTGCGCTGGTGGAACGTCAAGCACCCGGGGGCGTACGCGGCGGCGCTGGCGTCCGGGCGGTCGCCGGGGGCCGGACGCGAGGTCCTGGCGGACGAGGACCGGCGGGTGGAGCGGATCCTGCTGGAGCTGCGGCTGCGGGAGGGGGTGCCGCTCGGGCTTCTGAAGGAGGAGGGGCTCAAGGCGTCGCGCCGGGCACTGTCGGACGGGCTGCTGGTGCGGGAGGCGTACGACGACGGGCGGGCCGTGCTGACGCTGCGGGGCCGCTTGCTGGCGGACGCGGTGGTGCGGGACCTGGTGGACTGAGGAGTCCCCCCGCGCGACAGCGGGGAGCGCGACCCGCTCGACCGGGTGGACGCACCGTCGGCCCTGTGGGCGAGCCGGTCGACGGACCGCCTCGGCGCGCAGGCGCGGGCGGAGAGCGGTCCGCCGGTCCCGGCGGATCAACGGCGCGGCATGCCTCAGGGCACGGTCACATGGTCGATGAGACGCTCGACACAGCCCAGCAGCTCCGGTTCCAGGTCCTTGTAGGAGCCCACGCGCGCGAGGATCGCCTGCCACACCGCGCCCGTGTTGTCCGAGGGCCAGCCCAGCGCCCGGCACACGCCCGTCTTCCAGTCCTGGCCGCGCGGGACCCGCGGCCACGCCGGGATGCCCAGGGACGACGGCTTCACCGCCTCCCAGACGTCGATGTACGGGTGGCCCACCACCAGCGCGTGCTCGCTCGTCACCGACGCGGCGATACGGGACTCCTTGGAGCCCGGCACCAGGTGGTCCACCAGGACGCCCAGGCGGGCGTCCGGGCCGGGGGAGAACTCGGCGACGATCGCCGGGAGGTCGTCGACACCCTCCAGGTACTCCACGACCACGCCCTCGATGCGCAGGTCGTCGCCCCACACCTTCTCGACCAGCTCGGCGTCGTGCCGGCCCTCCACATAGATCCGCCCGGCGCGGGCCACCCGGGCGCGTGCGCCGGGCACCGCGATCGAGCCGGACGCCGTACGGGCGGGCTGTGCCGGGCCGCCCGCGGACGGCCGGACCAGCGTCACCACGGCGCCCTCCAGGAGGAAGCCCCGCGGCTCCAGCGGGAACACCCGGTGCTTGCCGAACCGGTCCTCCAGCGTCACCGTGCCCGCCTCGCAGCGGATCACCGCGCCGCAGAACCCGGTCGCGGGCTCCTCGACCACGAGACCGGGTTCGGCGGGGACCTCCGGGACGGGGCCGGTCTTCTTCCACGGCGGCGTCAGGTCGGGCGAGTACGAGCGCATTCGCACGACGATAGGAGAAGTGGTCGGCCCGGTCTCACGACACGCCGAAACGCCGCGCCAGCGCGTCCCGCTGGGCACGGACGAAGGACGCGTCCACCACCGCTCCGTGACCGGGCACGTACAACGCGTCCTCGCCGCCCAGTTCCAGCAACCGGTCCAGGGCCGCGGGCCAGCGCGACGGCACGGCGTCGGGGCCGGCCTGCGGTTCGCCGGACTCCTCGACCAGATCGCCGCAGAACACCACCACCGGGTCGCTCGCCACCACCACCGCGAGGTCCCGGGCGGTGTGCCCCGGGCCCACGTCCGCCAGCCGGATCCGCGGGCCGCCCGCCGGCTCCAGGTCCAGGGTGCCGCGCACGGTCCGGTGGGGGCGCACGAGGGCGTCGGCGGCCTCCTCCGCGGCCCGGCGGTCGAGGCCGTTGCGCACCGCGTCCGCACACATCCCGGCGCGATCCGTCCCGAAGAAGCCCCCGTCCCCGCCTCCGCGCGCGTCCCCGCGC
>NZ_VJZD01000255.1 GCF_009377175.1 Streptomyces adustus | reverse complement strand
GACAGTGGGAGGCGGGCCCGGCCGGGGCCGGGGAGCCGTGCCGGGAGTTCGCCGCCTTCGCGGCCGCCCGGTCGTCGCCGTTGGCCGAGGAGTGCCCGGACGGCAGCAGGGACAGGCTGCCCAGGGTCGCGACCAGCGCGGTCACGACGGCCGCGGCGAGGGGGACGCGGCGTCTGTACCAGGGCTTTCGCGAGGCGGAGTGCGGCAGTGTGCCGTGCTCGGGTGAAGGGCCAAGAAGGACTTCTTCCGAGGGCTCCGGGGTCTCCGAGGTCTCCGGGGAACCGGGAGAGGGGGCGCCGGCCGCCGCGGGTACGGGTGTGGCATCCGCCGGAGGTACGGAGTCGCCGGCGGCCGGAGGCAGCGGGTCGGGGGTCTGTGCGGACACGGGCCCGGCCGCCCCGTCGGCCGGGGCACCCTCGCCGGCCGCCGGGCGGGCCTCGGCGGTTTCCGGCACGGGCTCGGGCGTCGGCCGGGGCCGCTGCCGTGCCGCCACCGCCAGGATCCAGCGTCGGTGCAGCTCGATCCGTTCCTCGGGCGTGGCCCCGCACAGCGCGGCGAACCGTTCCACGGATGCGAAGCCGAGCGGTACGGCCTCTCCCGCGCAGTAACGGTGCAGTGTCGAGGCGTTCATGTTCAGGCGGCGCGCGAGTGCCGCGTAGCTGCGGTCCGTGCGGTCCTTCAGACGGCGCAGCAGCGCCGCGAACTCCTCCACCTCGGCCTGGGACGACACCGGTTCTCCCTGTCTCGCGTCCCAGGACGGCATCCCAGGCACTCACGGTACTCAGAGGTCACAGGGCCTGGGACGGTTCCACCGTTGCGGGTGGGCCGGCGTTCGTTGTGCCCCGGCCGAGGGGCCGCCGATGCTTCTGGTGTCGCCGGATCCGCCCCCCACGCCACGGGGGTCGAGGGGGCCGCAGCGCACCGGCGACGCGTTTCCGAATCCATCGCATCCATCGATTCCGTCGATTCCATCGACTCGCTCGAAACCGGGGAACACACTGATGAGCACGAACACGACCGCCCGCAAGACCGTCCGCCGCACCGTTCTGATCGCCGGCCTCGTCGCCGCCGTGGCCCTGCCGCTCGGGCTCACCGCCTCGGCACAGGCGACCCCGGTCCGGGCGGCCAAGGCCGCCGCGGCGCAGGGCACCGTCACCGGCACGGCGTCCGACAACGTGACGCAGGTCGCCGACTTCTACGGTGCGTACATCGACGCCAAGAGCGACCCGGAGGCCGGCGGCCGGCTCGCCACCGAACTGCGGAAGTTCTACGTCACGGCCGACGGCCTGCGCGAGGTGGAGAAGTGGGAGACCGCCAACCTGGCGGACGGCGTCCTGCACGCCCAGAACGTCCCGGCGCAGTGGACGGTCAAGGGCACCGGCACCGCCGGCCGGGTCGCCGTCACCCTCACCTGGGGCCAGTCGGACCCCACGCAGCTCGTGGTCGACCTGGACCGCAACCACAAGATCACGCACATCGCCGGCAAGTGACCGCACCACCCTCGGGGGGCCGGGCGGGAGCGGCCGCGCGGACTCCGACGGATTGTTGGCAAAGGTGCTTCCGGGGCGGGCGTAGCGTAGACGGCATGACGAAGTACGGATCCTTCCCCGGTACGCGTCCGCGGCGGCTGCGTACCACCCCCGCCATGCGCAACATGGTCGCCGAGACCCGGCTGCACCCGGCCGACTTCATCCTCCCCGCGTTCGTGCGCGAAGGGGTGAGCGAGCCGGTGCCGATCGGCTCGATGCCCGGGGTCGTGCAGCACACCCGGGACAGCCTGAAGAAGGCCGCGGCGGAGGCGGTGGAGGCCGGGGTCTCCGGGATCATGCTCTTCGGGGTGCCCGAGGAGTCGAAGAAGGACGCGCTCGGCACGCCGGGGACCGACCCGGACGGGATTCTCCAGGTCGCGCTGCGCGATGTGCGCGCCGAGGTCGGCGACGACCTGCTGGTGATGTCCGACCTGTGCCTGGACGAGACCACCGACCACGGGCACTGCGGTGTCCTCGACGACCAGGGCCGCGTCGACAACGACGCCACCCTGGAGCGCTACGCCGAGATGGCGCAGGTCCAGGCCGACGCGGGCGCCCATGTGGTCGGGCCGAGCGGGATGATGGACGGGCAGATCGGCGTCATCCGCGACGCACTCGACCAGATCGGCCGCGAGGACGTGGCGATCCTCGCCTACACCGTCAAGTACGCCTCCGCCTTCTACGGGCCGTTCCGCGAGGCCGTCGGCTCGTCCCTGAAGGGCGACCGCAGGACCTACCAGCAGGACCCGGCGAACGTCCGCGAATCCCTGCGGGAGCTCGCGCTCGACCTGGCGGAGGGCGCCGACATGGTGATGGTCAAGCCGGCCGGACCCTACCTCGACATCCTGGCCAGGGTCGCCGACGTCACGGACGTCCCGGTCGCCGCGTACCAGATCTCGGGCGAGTACTCGATGATCGAGGCCGCCGCGGAGAAGGGCTGGATCGACCGGGACCGGGCGATCCTGGAGTCGCTGACCGGCATCAAGCGGGCGGGCGCGCAGAACATCCTCACCTACTGGGCGACCGAGGTGGCGCGCAAGCTGCGCTGACGGCACGGGACACCCGGACATGGGCACGATCAACTCCCCTGGGGAGTTAGGTTGTTGATCGCAGGATTGGTTGCCCGTTGAATGACCGACTCTCCCAGGGAGACGCCCATGTCCGGTGACGCGCTCAGCCAGGACCCCGCCGAGCTGCGCAGGAGGATCGACACCACCAAGGCTCACCCGGCCCGGGTCTACGACGTCTTCCTCGGCGGCAAGGACAACTACCCCGTCGACCGCGCGGCCGCCGCAGCCGCGCTCAGCGCCAACCCGCGCGGCTACCTCGACGTACGGCACAACCGCGACTTCATGCGCCGGGCGGTGAACACGCTGGCGAAGGAGGACGGCATCCGCCAGTTCCTCGACATCGGCACCGGACTGCCGACCGCCGAGAACGTCCACCAGATCGCGCAGCGGGTCATCCCCGACTCGCGGGTCGTCTACGTCGACAACGACCCGGTGGTGCTCGCGCACGCGCGCGCCCTGCTGACCTCCGGGCCCGAGGGCGTCACCGACTACATCGACGCCGACTTCAAGAACCCGGCCCAGATCCTCGAACAGGCCGCGAAGATACTCGACTTCGACCAGCCGATCGCCCTGTGCCTGGTGGCGATCCTGCACTTCGTCGAGGACGAGGAGGCCTACCCGATCGTCCGCGGGCTCGTCGACGCCCTGCCGTCCGGCAGCCGGCTCGTGCTCAGCCACCTCACCGAGGACCTCAACCCCGAGAACATCCGCGCGGTGCAACGCACCTACACCGAGCGCGGGTTCACCTTCGTGCTGCGCTCCCGGGCCGAGGTCGAGCGCTTCTTCACCGACAGCGGCCTGGAGCTCGTCGAGCCGGGCGTCGTCCCGGCGCACCACTGGCACCCGGACGACGCCGCTCCCGTCCCCGAGCAGCCCGAGGCCGAGTACCTCGCCACGCTCGACGCCATCGACAAGGTCCGCTACCACGACATCAACGACGTCACGGACGCCGACATCAACGTCTACGCGGCGCTCGGCCGCAAGGCGTGACACCGGCGTCCGGCCGGTCTCAGTCCCACCAGAAGTACCAGGTCTCCGCCGCGATCAGCCTCTTGGCGTAGTCCCGCAGGGCGTCCGGGCCGTCCTGCGGGAGCGTGTCGGGGCAGAACGCGAAGTGCTCCGCCGCCACCGCCTCGGCCTGTTCCGGGGTGGTGGGCGGCGCGGCGACCGAGACGACCATGCTGTCGAACCCGAGGCCCACGACCCGTATGCCGAAGCGGTCCTCCCAGGAGCGCAGCACCGCGCAGTGCACGGCGATGTCCTCCTCGTAGTTCAGCGGGCCGGTCCAGCCGATGGCCGCCGGGATGTCCGCGCTGCGGCGCGCGGGCACCAGCGCCAGATGCGGCTCCTTGAACCGGGTGCGGTCCTCGGCCAGGAGGTCGGCGACCTCGGCCGCCCGGCTGTCCGGATCGGCCGTACGGGCCGGCGGCGCGCACAGACCGGGCCACTCGTCGCCCGCCGCCGCGTACTCGTCCCAGAAGTCGGCGAGCACCTCCTCGGCGTCGTGGTCGCCGGGGTAGGACATCTCCCCGGGCATCAGCTCCCACTCCTGCGGCCCGCCCTGGTGGCCGCCGAGGTCCAGCAGCACCGGCAGCAGCCCCGCACGCCCCGCGCGGGCGCCCAGCGCCGTCCAGTTGCCGGCGGACACGGGCTGCTCGGCGTGCCACAGCAGCGGCTCGTGCCAGGGGCCGTCGTCGGTAGCGTCGATCAGTCTCCCCAGCGGGAGTCGGAGTCCGAGCGAGCGTCCGCTCGGGTCGGCCGCCAGCGTGGGCAGCGGGTTGGGAAGGGTCGCCATGGCGCCGACTCTAGGCGCAGGCACTGACAACGGGCGGCCCGCCGGGTGGGCCGAGGGCCGGGACCGGGCTGTCGGTGCCGGCTCCTAGAGTGACGACACGTGAGGCGAACGGGGGCGGGCCGTGCTGGTGTGGAGTGTTGTCGTCCAGGGGTACACGGGCGGGCTGGACGAGGAGCTGCGCTGGGTGTGGCTCAACCCGCGCGGGCGCGCGCTCAAACAGGTGCCCGGCGTGCTCCAGGGGCATCGCGAGGTGCTGCGGATGGCTCAACTGCGCCGATGGGCACGACGGCACCGGCAGGAGTGCGGGGAACTGGCCGGCCGGTGGGCGCTCGCCGGGGTCGCCGTCCCGGCGCGGCTGGGCGAGGACGATCCGGTGTGGCGGGAGGCGCTCGCCGAGCAGGGCACCGCCCTCGCCGAGGAGTCGGCGGGGGACGACGGACTGGTCGCCCGGGTGTACGCGCACGCCGTGACCGGGCGGCGGATCGTACGGGTCATGCGCGAGGACGTGGCGCCGTACCGGGACCGGGTGATGGCGTACGACGAGTGGGAGCGGGTCGAGGGGTTCCGCACCGGCATCCCCGCGGACGCGGACGCCGACGCGAACCGGCCGTTCGAGCTCCCCTTCCCCGAGCGCGCGCTCGCCGCGTGGCCGGGGCGGGAGGAGACGGTCCTGGCGGAGGCCGACCGACTGAGCTGGCTCGCCCTGAACAAGAAGGAGACCGACCAGTACTTCAAGGAGCTGGAGAAGTCCCGGCCGGAGCTGCTGCCGCTGTTCCTCGACGCGATGGCCGAACGGTATCTGTGCACCTGTGCCAGAGGCCTCCCCGAGGAGGCCGCCGCCTACTTCGGCCGCGCCCGCAAGGCCGAGCGGGAACAGGCCCTGGTGATGGACCAGGACTGGCTGGACGCGCGCTACCTCAGATTCGCCGGGGCCGGGGCGGTCGCCGCGACCGCGCTGCGCGCGCGGGCCAGGGAACTGAGTGTCGAGGGCGCGGCCGCACCCGAGCGAGCCGCTGCCTTCCGCGACATCGTGATCGCACGGGCGGCCGCCTCCGGAACTCTGGGCGGCCCGTACGCCCAGCTGGCCACGGACGTGCGCAAGGTGGCCAGGGCTGCCGGGCTGGACCCCGAGGAGGAACTGGCCACGGTGCTGGGGGAGGCCGCGATCGTGCGGCGGGGACCGGCGCACGACGACGCCTTCTGGGCGGACACGCTCAAGGGCCGCGCCTTCGACGTGCTGTGCGCGCGGCAGCCGGAGCCGGTGCGCGCGGACCTGCTGTCACTGCGGCCGTGCTACGGGGAGGCCGAGAACAAGCTGTGGCTCGACCTGCTGGAGCGCAGCGGCACGCTGGCCCGGCTGTGCGGTGAACTGCCCGGGGTGCCGGCCACCGAGGCCGCGCGCTGGCTGACCGACTGCCTCTACGCGCACCGGGACCCCAGACGGATCGGCAGCACCTTCTTCGGCATCGCGGCACGCATCGCGCCCCGGCTGGCCGCCGAGCAAGTCCCGGTGGAGATCCGCTATCGGCACAAGAGGACCGGCCGGAGCCAGGAGCTGACGGTCGACGTGATCGACCTCCTCCTGGAACACGGCGTCCCGCTCGCCGACCCGCCGGAGCGGCTGGCGCCCACCCGGCTCAACGACCTGGTCGTCGACCACCGGCCGGAGATGCGCCATGTCCGGGCCGACCCGCGCTTCGGGCCCGAACTGCGGGCGCTGCTGCGCGACTCGCTCGACATGGCCTCCGACGGCCGCGACTCCAACGCCTGGTACCAGCCGCACCAGACGAAGGGCTGGAGCGAGCTGCATCCGTACTTCGCCAACGACGACGGTCTGGCGGTGCTGCGGGAGTGGTGCGCGCACGAGCGCGCCACCCTGCGCACCGGTGTGGACCTGGCCGGGCTGACGCTGCTCCTCGGCCGGTTCGTGCACGTCGGCGGCGCGGTGGACGCCGTGCTCAAGGACGCCGACGCGGCGGCCGAGTTCGCCGCCGTGGACGTGGTCGGGCTGCTGATGCCGCAACTGCCGGACCTGGCGGACGGGGTGGGGCGCGCGGACGTGGAGAAGCTGATCGCCGACCTGCCCACGGATCTGGTCAGCGACGGCGTACGGCCCGGGCCCGCCGTCATGGACGTGGTGGCCCGGCTGTGGCCCGAATCGGAGCCCCCGCAGTCGTGGCGGGTCGGCAACACCCTCCAGACGGCGGTCAACTGCCGGGACGGGCTCGCCCGGCTGGTCCGGCGGTTCACCCCCGAGGGCACGGCCGCCCCGGCCGCTCCGGCCGACACTGCCGTACCGCCGCGGCCGCGCACCGGAATCGCCCTGATCTGCGACGAGCTGATCGCGCTCGCCGGGTCGGACCGGCCGGTGTGGACAGGCGAACAGAACACCGGCACCGCGCACATCGACGTCGGTCAGGGCGTCGACCCGCTGCGGACGCTGCACGCCTTCACCGCACGCTGCACACTGACAGGCGCCTCGGTCGACGACCCCCGCTTCGGCCCCGGCGCCCAGAGCTACGCCGACTACGCCCGGCTGCCGTTCGTCGCCGACGCCGGACAGTCGGCCCGCTGGCGGATCGTACGGACGGCCGCGCCCGACGGGAGCGACCGGACGTCGATCATCGGCCGCGCATATCGCACGGCGACCTCGGTCGCCGTCGTCGTACAGGAAGGCGACCGGCGGGACACGACCCTGCTGGAGTACGCGCCCGAGGGCGACTTCCCGACAGGCGGGCCGCTCGCCGCGGCCGGGATCGCGGTGGTGCACGCCGAGTTGCTGCGGCCGGTGCGTCCGGCCGCCTGGTACACCCGCTTCGCCGAACTGCGCCGCGAGCACGGGCAGCCGGCCGCCGGGCCCGAGCAGGCCGCACTCCTCGCCGAGCGGCTCGGCCTCCAGCGGGCCGAGGCGACCGTCCTGCTCGCCGCGCGGCCGCCGTGCACCGCGCACCAGCTCGGCCTGCCGCGCCACGGCACGTTCCCCCGGTCGTTCTGGCCGGAGGAGGCGTGGCAGACGACGGGCGCGGAGCGCAACGCGGCCGAGGAGGCTCTGGCCGGCCTGCTCACCCCGGACGAACTGACCGCCTTCTACGACCGGTTGCTGCCCGACGACCCCGGACGGCTGTGGACCGACGGCCCGGACATCGAGCGGGCCGTCGCCTGGTGGCGAGACCGCTTCGGCGCGCCCCTGCCCGTGCCAGTGGCCCTGCTGCCGCTCGCCCGGAAGGAGATGGCCCGGCCCAAGGGCGAGCCCGCGCGCGCAGCCGGCAGCAGGAGGACGGCGCAGCAGTGGTGGCCCGCGCTGCGGGTCGCCGGGCTGCTGGGCCGGGTGGCCTCGGGCGGGGAGGCACCGACCGCGGGCGGCGGCCCCGCGGCGAGCTCGCCGCACGCCGGTCTGCCCGACCTGCTCGCACTCGTCCGGGTCGCCGCCTGGACGGCGTACCGCACCCCGGCGGGGGATCCGCTGCGCCCGGCCGTCGGGGCCGCCATCGCGCGGCTGCGGGAAGCGCTCCGCTCGGGGACCGGACCGCTGACCCTGTTCTCGACCCAGCCCAACTACCTGATGGGGGCGCCCGCGTCACTCGACTCGCTGGGCCTGGACACCCACCCGGCCGTGTCCTGGCAGGACGACCCCGTCTACCGGATGCGGCACATCCGGGTCGACCCGGCCGAGCTCACCGGCCCCGACGACCCGCTCCTCGACCGGTTGGACGCCTACCTGGACGGCGTACTGCCCTCCCAGTGGCTGCCGGGTCCGTCCGGTCTGCCGGGCCTGGCCGATCTACGGATGCTGCTCTCGCCCGACTTCGCGGAGCTGGGCGCGCACCTCACCGCGACAGACGGCCGGGTCACCGGCTGGGAACAGGACCCCGGCCGCTCGCTTCCCCGCCTGGTGGCGGAGTGCGCGACGGCGTACGGGCTCGGTGCCGACGAGGCCGCCCTGTATCTGATGCTGCTCGCCCTGCCCGACCCGACCGACCGCAACGTCAAGCAGTGGACCGGCTGGAAGCCCGCCCGCTTCAAGGCCGCGCACACCGAACTCGCCGCGTCCGGGCGGGTGATACGGGCCGACCGCGCCCGGGCCGGACGCACCCTGTTCCTGCCCGGTCCGTGGCAGGAGGCCAAGGCGCCGCGCCTGCCGCTGGAGCGGGCGAAGCTGCGGCTGCTGCCGAACGCGCGAGAGCACCGGTCCACGGCGCACACGGCGGTCGTGCCGCAGCTGCCGGTACCGATGCTCTTCGAACGGGCGTGGGCCCGGACCCGGGAGGCCTGAGCCCCGAAGGCCTGAGCCCCGAAGGCCTGGGCCCGGGAGGCCTGCACCCGGCGTCACGGGTGCAGGCGGGAGCGGGCGGGTGCCCGCCGCGGGTCAGAGCCGCTCGGGGGTCCTGATGCCCAGCAGGTCCATGCCCTTGTGCAGCGTGCGGGCCGTCAGGTCGACCAGGAACAGGCGGTTCTCCACCTGCTCCGGGGTCTCGGCCTTCAGGACCGGGCACTGGTCGTAGAACGTGGTCAGCAGCGAAGCCAGCTGGTACAGGTACGACGCCAGCTTGTGCGGCTCGTGGCTCGCCGCCACCTCCAGCACCGTCTCGCCGAACTGGTCCAGGTGCAGGCCCAGCGCCCGCTCCGCCGGGGCCAGTGCCAGCTCCGGGTGGGCGGTGGGACGGGCCTCGCCCGCCTTGCGCAGGATCGACTTGATCCGGGCGTAGGCGTACTGGAGGTAGACGGACGTGTCGCCGTTCAGCGACACCATCTGGTCCAGGTCGAACTTGTAGTCGCGCACCGCCGAGGTCGACAGGTCCGCGTACTTCACGGCGCCGATGCCGACGTACCGGCCGTTCTCGACGACCTCCTGCTCGGACAGGCCGACCTTCTCGGCCTTCTCCCGGACCACGGCCGTCGCCCGCTCGACCGCCTCGTCGAGCAGGTCGACCAACTTGACCGTCTCGCCCTCACGGGTCTTGAACGGCTTGCCGTCCTTGCCGAGGACCGTGCCGAAGGCGAGCTGGAACGCCGTGACGTCGTCGTTCAGCCAGCCGGCCCGCCGGGCGGTCTCGAAGACCATCCGGAAGTGCAGCGCCTGACGGGCGTCCACCACGTACAGCAGCGAGTTCGCCTTCAGGTTGAAGACACGGTCGCGGATCGCGGACAGGTCGGTGGCCGCGTAGCCGTAGCCGCCGTCGGACTTCTGCACGATCAGCGGGACCGGGTTGCCGTCCGGGCCCTTGACGTCCTCGAAGAACACGCACAGGGCGCCCTCGGAGCGGACCGCGACACCGGACTCCTCCAGCAGCCGGCAGGTCTCCGCGAGCATGTCGTTGTAGCCGGACTCGCCGACGATGTCCGGGTCCCGGATCTCCATGTCCAGCTTCTCGAAGACGGAGAAGAAGTAGATCTTCGACTCGTCCACGAACTTCTGCCAGACGGCGAGCGTGTGCGGGTCCCCGGCCTGGAGGTCCACGACCCTGCGCCGGGCCCGCGTCTTGAACTCCTCGTCGGAGTCGAAGAGCTTGCGGGCCGCCTTGTAGAGGCGGTCGAGGTTGGACATCGCCTCCTCGCCGCTCACCTGGGCCGACTTGTGGTCCAGCTCGTGCGGGTGCTCGTCCAGGAACTGGATGAGCATGCCGAACTGGGTGCCCCAGTCGCCGATGTGGTGACGCCGTACGACGCTCTCGCCGGTGAACTCCAGGAGCTGGACGACCGCGTCGCCGATCACCGCCGAGCGCAGATGGCCGACGTGCATCTCCTTGGCCACGTTCGGCTGCGCGTAGTCGATCACCGTGGTGCCCGGGTGCGCGGCGAACGGCACTCCGAGGCGGTCGCTGTCCGCGTACCGCGCGGCCAGGTTCTCGGTGATCGCCCGGTCGGCGATCGTGATGTTCAGGAAGCCGGGCCCGGAGACCTCGATGTCCTTGATGACGTCACCCGACCGGACCTGCTCGACGACCTGCGTCGCCAGCTCCCGCGGGTTGGCCTTGGCCTTCTTCGCGAGCGCCAGGATGCCGTTCGCCTGGAAGTCCGCCCGGTCGCTTCGGCGCAGCAGCGGGTCCGCGGAACCGGCGTCCGGCAGGGCTGCCGAGAGTGCCGTCGCGAGCTGCTGCTGTACGGAGTCGCTGAGGGACGTGACCGAGGCCATGGGATGGATGCCGTTCTCCTCGTGGAATGGATAGACCCGCCCAGTATCCCACGGAGGGTAAAGCGGTTTTCCCAGGCGCGTGGTGGTCTGGGAGAATGGGGACGGTCAGTACCCCAGACAATTCCTTCAGAAAAAGAGGACGTGCCGATCGTGGCTCAGAGCGCCGAGACCACCGACTGGGTCTCCCGTTTCGCGGACGAGGTCATCGAGGAGTCGGAGCGTCGGGCCCCGGGCAAAACGGCGTCGCCCGATGCCGCCCCGGAGGTCGTCGTCGCGTCCGGCCTCTCTCCGTCCGGCCCCATCCACCTGGGCAACCTGCGCGAGGTCATGACCCCGCACCTGGTCGCCGACGAGATCCGCCGACGGGGCCGGCAGGTCCGGCACCTGATCTCCTGGGACGACTACGACCGCTACCGCAAGGTGCCGCAGGGCATCCCGGGCGTCGACGACTCCTGGGCCGAGCACATCGGCAAGCCGCTGACCTCCGTCCCGGCCCCGAAGGGCTCCTCGTACCCGAACTGGGCCGAGCACTTCAAGGCCGCCATGGTGGAGGCGCTGGCCGAACTGGGCGTCGAGTTCGACGGGATCAGCCAGACCGAGCAGTACACCGCGGGTACCTACCGCGAGCAGGTCCTGCACGCCATGAAGCACCGCGGCGACATCGACGCGATCCTCGACCAGTACCGCACCAAGAAGGCCCCGGCCAAGCAGCAGTCGCAGAAGCCGGTCGACGAGGCCGAGCTGGAGGCCGCGGAGGGCTCCGGCGCGGCCGCGGAGGACGACGGCAGCGCCGGTTCCGCCGGGTACTTCCCGTACAAGCCGTACTGCGGCAACTGCGAGAAGGACCTGACCACGGTCACCTCGTACGACGACGACACCACCGAGCTGACGTACAGCTGCAACGAGTGCGGCTTCTCCGAGACCGTCCGGCTGAACGAGTTCAACCGCGGCAAGCTGGTCTGGAAGGTCGACTGGCCGATGCGCTGGGCGTACGAGGGCGTCGTCTTCGAGCCCAGCGGTGTCGACCACTCCTCGCCCGGGTCGAGCTTCCAGGTCGGCGGCCAGATCGTCGGCATCTTCGGCGGCAAGCAGCCCATCGGGCCGATGTACGCGTTCGTCGGCATCAGCGGCATGGCGAAGATGTCGTCCTCGCGCGGCGGTGTCCCCACCCCGGGCGACGCGCTGAAGATCATGGAGCCGCAGCTGCTGCGCTGGCTGTACGCCCGCCGTAGGCCCAACCAGTCCTTCAAGATCGCCTTCGACCAGGAGATCCAGCGTCTCTACGACGAGTGGGACAAGCTCGACGGCAAGGTCGCCGACGGCTCCGCGCTCCCGGCGGACGTCGCCGCCCACTCGCGCGCGGTGCGTACCGCGGGCGGCGAGCTGCCGCGCACGGCACGGCCGCTGCCGTACCGGACGCTGGCCTCGGTCGCGGACATCACCGCCGGGCACGAGGACCAGGCGCTGCGCATCCTGTCCGAGCTCGACCCGCACAACCCGCTGGGCTCGGTGGACGAGGCCCGGCCGCGCTACGACAAGGCCGAGGCGTGGATCAACACCCACGTCCCCGCCGACCAGCGGACCATCGTGCGCGAGGAGCCGGACGGCGAGCTGCTGAAGTCCCTCGACGAGGACGCCCGGCAGTCCCTGCGGCTGCTGGTCGACGGGCTGGCCGAGCACTGGTCGCTCGACGGTCTGACCCACCTCGTCTACGGCGTGCCCAAGGTCCAGGCCGGCTTCTCCGCCGACGCCACGCCCAAGGAGCTCCCACCGGAGATCAAGACCGCCCAGCGCACGTTCTTCGCGCTGCTGTACCACCTGCTCGTCGGCCGTGACACCGGCCCGCGTCTGCCCACGCTGCTGCTGGCGGTGGGCCAGGAGCGGGTGCGGGCGCTGCTCGGCGAGTAGCCGGTCCCGGCACTACGACGACGGGGCGCCCGGTGTTCTCACCGGGCGCCCCGTCCTCGTACTCGCCCCTCGCGCGGGCGTGTTTCGCTCACGCGATGTGGTCGTCCTGGAGCTCGGCGGTGTGGCGGTTGGTGAAGCGCAGCACCATGCGCTTGGCGTCGGCGTCCATGACGGAGACGTTGAAGGTCATCTCCACGTTGTCGCTGAACTCGCGCGGGGTGGGGTAGCCGCCGTTGATGGCCTGCTTGAAGACCTGGTAGTACGCCTCCTCGTCCGGCTCCGGGGTGCCGCCGCCGTCACCGAGCTGACGGGTCCGGTTGGGGCCCGCCGGGATGGGGAAGGTGCCGGTCTCCTCCGGGGAGGGTTCCTGGAGCGGGGGCTCCTCGTCGTACTGGTCCTGGTACTGCTGGGCGGTCTGCTGCTCGGCGAACCAGGCGGCGTACTGCTGCTCGGGGTCGTACGTCGGGTCGTAGCCGCCGCGGTACTCGACCTGCTGCGGGGTCTCGACGAACCACGGGCTCTGGTCCGGGGCGGGCACGTACGCGGGTTCCTGGGCGTACGGGCCGTTGTCGGCGGGGGCGGGCTGCTGCGCGGCGGGTGCCTGCTGCTGCCGGTCGGGGGCCGCCTCCACCGCGCGCGGGGCGGCGGCGGCCAGCGGGGCCGGGGCCTCCGTCGTGAGCGCGGGCTGCGGGGCCGGGGGGATCAGCACCGGCTCGATGCCCGCGGCGGCGAGACCCGCGGGGGCGGTCTCGGACAGCGGGACGCCGTAGCGGGCCAGGCGCAGCGGCATCAGGGATTCCACCGGTGCCTTGCGGCGCCAGGTCCGGCCGAAGCGGGAGTGCAGGCGGGCCTGGTAGACGAGACGTTCCTGCTCCAGCTTGATGACCTGCTCGTAGGAGCGCAGCTCCCAGAGCTTCATGCGGCGCCAGA
>NZ_VJZD01000254.1 GCF_009377175.1 Streptomyces adustus | reverse complement strand
CTGGAAAGTTTCCCTGAAGGATAAGTCCGCGAACTCTGGGTTCCTTTCATGGCCTTGTGCGGCCTGTCTCGGCAATAACTCTATGACGCGTCCCTCGTCCGCGAAGGCGTGGGCACGTCGTATGCTCAGTCCCAGCGCCGCACCCAGCTCCCGCACCGACAGGGCCTCCCCGCGGTCGACGATCGCCCGGCGGATGTGACCGAGGATCTCTTCCTCGCGTTCCGTCAGGTGCTCCGGCCGGCGCCTCACCGGGCACGCTCCAGCGCCCGGCCCCGGCGACGGAGCTCCGCCCGCGCGGCCGGGACCGCCACGGCCGGCCGCGACCAGTACGGGTGCCAGAGCAACCGGGCCGACAGGGCGTACAGGCGGCGGCGCAGCACCGCCGTGCGGGCCGGACGGGACACGGCAAGAGCGTCGTAGGTGCGGTACCAGGCGGCTTGCAGCAGCACCAGGTCGTGGGGAAGGGCAACACGGTCCATCCCCTCATTGGAACTCCTGTTCGAATTTCTCTGCAAGCGACACCCCGCCACCACAGCCAGGCCCCCGGCCGGACCAGTCGGCGGCCGCGCGTCACATCCGCTCCGGATTACGGCATAACCCATGCAACAGCCGGACTTGCGGGGCTAGGCGAGGGGCGGTGTAGAGGCACAGCACCCGGCCTCCGGGAGTGCAGACGCCGGGACTTGCGGAGCTTGCAACCGTCTGCGTCATCGTGCTGCCCGCCCCGTCCCGGCCCTGCACGCCGGACACACGGGCTTTGGGCCGTACCTGCGCCCCGGTGCCAGTGCCATCCGGACTTGCGCGGCTAACCCCCGCACCGGAAACAGTGCGGCAAAACGCTCGTTTGGAGGCGTCAGCGGGAAAGGCCCTGACCGACGAACGGTCCGGGCCTTTGCCGTGCCCCACAAGGCCGTATGGGGCGCCGGACTGACCCGGAGGCCCGACCGGCAATCGACTCGCCAGATCAATGCCGTCGGGGCTTGCGCGGCTAAGCCCCCTGGCCGCCAAGGTCCTGCCCGTACGTGCCGCCGCCTCACACCTGGAGCCCCGACCATGACCGCACCCCGTATCCCCGATGCTGTCAGCGGCCTCACCGCTGCAGGCCTGACAGCTATCGGTGGTGCCCCAACATGGATCGCGGCCCTCATCCTGTCCCCTGTCTTGCTCGGGGCAGTGGCCCGCAGCCTCACGGAGGTGCTCGCCGCCGTTTCCCGCTTCCGCTCAGAGTCAGTGCGACGACGGCAGACGGACCGGCTCCTCGACCTCGCCGACGCCGAACGGGGCTTGAGTCACCTCGAATGCGTACAACAGAACGCCGCGGCCCCCACGCTTACGCCACTCCCAGACGAGCTGGCCCCAACCACTCCACCACCGGGATCACCCCCATGACGTCGGATAGCCTCTCCTTCTCCGACGCGAGAAAACCGGACATCAGGCCGGGTCAGGATGCGGGGTGTGGACGGGCGATGGCGCCGAGCCAAGAACATGTGGAGAGCGGCGAAACTGCGATACCGACCGAGACAAGCCCGCCGCCGAGGCCTTGGCGGCCCCGAGTCCGGTCGCGCTCCGCTCCTGCCCAGCTGGACTTCCCGCTCGTGCGCAACGGGCTGGACTACCTGGCGAGCGTCGTGGAGCACCTTGATGAGAACGAGTCGGGGGTCACCCCCCGGGACGTGAAGTACGCGGTCCTCCACCTCCAGGCCGCCGTCGAGGTGCTACTCAAGGCCCGGCTGATGGCCGAGCACTGGAGCCTGGTTTTCAGCAAACCCGAGGACGCCACCCGCAAGGCCCTCGAGGAGGCCACGCTCTCCAGCGTCACCGCCGACCAGGCCGTGACCCGCCTGCGGAACATCGCGGCCGTGCCCATCACCGACAAGGAAGAAAAGGTACTTACCGGCCTGGTCAAGCACCGCAACAAGCTGCAGCACTTCGGCCTGACTGCCCCGGCCCGCGCGGTGGAGGCCAAGGCTGGTGAAGTCCTTGACTTCCTGATCCGCTTCGTCGATGAGGAGCTTCTGCCCCGTCTCGGCCTTAAAGAGAGGAAGGAGGCCGAGGCGACACTACGCGGGCTGCGTGGGGGCCTGGCCAACATCAACACCTTCGTGAAGGAACGAACGAACCGCATCCGCGGCGAGGTCAAGAAGGAGGGGGCCGAGAACCGGACCATTCGGTGCCCCGACTGCGACCAGATGGCGCTCGTACTCGGCGAGGCGGCCGGCCCGGACGGGGGCCCGATCGCCGCGTGCCGGTTCTGCGCGAGCCGTTGGGAGCCGGAGGAACTGCTGTCGTTCTTCCGGGCAGAGGGCCAGGACGAGCCGAGCGAGCTCAACACCTGCCCGCAGTGCGGGGAGTGGATGCTCGGGTGGGGGATCCGGATCCTCAGCGATCCCGTGGGGGAAGTCTCCTTCTGCTTCGCCTGCTCCGTTGCTTTCCCCGCCCTGTTCCCGTGCGACCGGTGCGGACGTCCAACCGATGTGGCCGACGGCAGTACCAGTCTGTGCGGGAGTTGCTGGGAGGACGCCGTGGAAAAAAATCGGGAGGACCCCTCGGACTATGGCTACCGCCAGGACGAGTGGTGACGGCAGTGGAGAGCACGGTGATCACGCCTTCCCTTGCCGAACTCCCGCCTGTCGACTCGGTGACCTCCGATCGCCAGGCACACCAGCCCCATCCACTGTGCCACTGCCGGGATACTGCCGGGCGCAAGCACCTTGATCGAATGATTCCGTAACACGTACGCTGACGGCCGTTACTGTGTGTGGCGCAGGGTGAACAGCCAGCTGAACACGGTTCGTTCGGCTTGCCTGCGAGATCCGGGGGTGCAGGTTGGACAACTCCATGCCGGTGGCAGCTGGTGTTCCACCCATCCATTTCGGAGTACACGAACTGCGGACCGGAAGCGCGGACGGAGCACGGGCCGACTTCGAGAAGATGCTTGCGCAGCTCGCCAGTGCGACCAATCCGAACGTCCGGATGATTGCCGCGAATCCGGGCGACTGGGGAATCGACGCTTTCGCCGGTGACCTCGGGGGCGCCATCACGGTCTGGCAGTCCAAGTACTTCATGCCGAAGACCACGACCAGCCAGTCTCAGCAGATTCGCGAGTCCCTCGCGAACGGACTGAAAGCCGCGGCGGCCAACGGCCACACCATCACGCTCTGGATCCTGTGCATCCCCTCAAGCATGGACGGGCCGGCAGCCCAATGGTGGGACGGCTGGAAGAAGCGGCAGGAGAAGGCGCATGGCCTCGTCATCGAGCTGTGGGACGAAACCAAGCTCGTGAAAAAGCTGCTGAGCCCCGAAGGTGACCAGGTACGCCGCGCCTACTACGAGCCCTTCACGGCACCCGCCGCCCCCGCCCAGGAACAGATACGCCTCGTGCTGGACGTGGAGGAGGACAAGGCGGCGGCGCTCGACTCGGCTCTGTTCGTGCGCCAGATGACCGAGGCCGGCCACGTCGAACTGGACTCGGCGAAACGGCAGTTCTTCAACGCCGACCTGGTGGCGCGCGAAGTCGCACACAAGGGCGTGCCAGCTGAGGTTGCCGCACTGAGCTCTGCTGACGCCACCCTTCACGGGGTGTGGGAGATGCAGTTCAACGAATGCTCGGCCGAAGGCACCCTCGCTGCTCTGCACGGCCGGGTATGGCGCGAGGTGCGCGGCGAGCACGACAAACTGCCCAAAGTGCTGCGTCTGGAGGTGACGCACAGCTGGGGTCTGGTCCACCGGCTGGTCGACAACCGTCGGGCAGGGTGGGTCACGCACTGGCGGAAGATCGCGAGCGGTCATGCCGACGACTGAGGGTTCGCATCCGTCCGTACCGCTCGACCACTAACGAGGAGCATGCCGTGCAAGCAGACCGGCCGGTTGTGATGCCCGAGGACGAAGTACCTTTCCGTCTCGCTCAACTGCTGCTGCTCCTTGACGCCGTCGCCGCACAGGACGCAAACGGGGCGACCCTGGAACGCATCGGGTACTACGACTTCCTGTCCGCGAACCCCTTCCTCGTGATTCCCTCCGAGGGCCGGGACGCGAGCCTCCTCCGGCTGGCCGGATTCGACCCGCAGGTCCTTGCCTACGCGTCCTCTTCACAGCGATTCACGAGCCGGCGAGAACGGATCCAGCACGACTTGGCGCTCCTGGTGGCCTATGGGTGCTGCCAGGTCCGAAATCGCAACGGCTCCCTCACCTACTCGATCACAGAGGCCGGTCAGCACCTCGGCGGACAGTTCACCGCCACCTACGCCACCTCCTTTGCTACCGCCGCAGACATCGTCGTCCGCCAGCTCCGCAAACTCAGCGACAAAAGGCTGCGCGAGCAGACCGCACGGTGGCTCAGGCCGGACGGACCCGACGGACCCGCAGCTGCCCTCATGAGCGTCCTGGGGCCAGGCCCGTTGCTGGAAACGTCCTGGGAGGGATGATCACCATGGAGCCGCTTCCCGGCATCCGGATCCGCCGTCTACGCCTGGTCGGCATGGAGCGGTCCTACAACGTCGATTTCACCGCCGAACAACGGGTACGGAACCTCTCCGTCATCGCCGGGGCATTCAGCTCCGGCAAAACAGCGGTCCTGGAATTCATCGCCTACGGGCTCGGCGCGAAACGGCACCCCCGCCACCAGGAGGTGCTGCGAAGGGTCCGTTCATGCCTCCTGGAGGTCGAACTCTCCGGCGAGCCGCACGTGATCGAGCGGTCGGTCGGAGAGCCCTCGAAGATCGCCTTCGTACGTCGCGGAACACTCGACAGCAGGCCCACCTCCAGGGCCGAGAGCAGGCCCATCGACCCGCCCGGGGCACCGGAGAGCCTGTCCTCCCTCCTCCTGAGTCACTGCAAGCTCGAAGGCGTCCAGCTACGCGAAGCGCCCACTAACAGCGAATCTCGCACGGACCCGCTCAGCTTCCGCGACTTGATGTGGCTCGCCTTCCTGCCCAACGAACGCGTCGCGGACAAGAATTTCCTGTTCGAGAACGACTACATGCGCAAGCACAAGCTGCGGCAGGTCGTTGACGTCGCCTTCGGGGTCCATGACGACCGCGCCGTCGAACTCGGCCAGCGCATCCAGGAACTCGGCGGCCGCCTCAACCGTGCCAAAGCCGAACTCGCAGCAGCCCGTGCCTTCGTCGTGGAGCAGGCTCCCACAGCACTGGACGGTGAACCCACACCTGCCGTCCACGAACAGGAGCTGGCTGACATCACGAGCCAGCTCACGGAGTTGGACCGCCGGGCGCAGGCGGGAACGGAATTCGCGGCCCAGCTGCGCCACCAGCACAAAGAGGCGGCCCAGACTTCTCACCGGGCGGCAGCGGTCCTGCGGGACTGCGAAACACAGCTCCAACGCCTGATGCCTCTCCGCGCACAGTACGCCGACGATCTCCTGAAGCTCGGCATGCTCGGCGAGGCACAGCAGATCTTCGACCCCCTGAGCGTCACCACCTGCCCCGCCTGCCTGAACCGGCTGTCGGCGCCCCCCACCGCCGACAACGGACGCTGCAGCCTCTGCCGCCACGAACTGACAGCAGCGGAAGGAACATTGGTCCTGGGCGCTGCCGACACCGGCAGCCAGGCCGGGGACGACCGGGTGGACGTCGCGGCCGAGACCCGGTCCACCAAGGCCCGCCTCAAGGAGATCACCACCTACATCGATGAGCTCGGCGCCTCGCTCGCCGCACTCAAACTCCGGGCGGAAGAAGCGGCCGTCCGGGAAGAGGAAGCCGCCGCCGCGCTGGACGCCGCGACGTCGCCCTCCGTCTCACCGTTCCTCGCCGCCCGCGACGACCTCCACCGAAGGCGCGAACAGGTCCTGCGCCAACTCGAACAGGCCGAGAGCGCGGTCAAACTCCGCGAAGGACTTGCCAAACGGGCCGACGCCGTGGAACGCCACGAAGCCCAGATCGCCCGTCTCCGCGAGGAACTCGCACAACTCGGAGACGCCTCCCGCGACCGCGATCGGGTCATCGCCAAGATCAGCGGCCGATACGGCGAGCTCCTGCGAGCCTGGCGCTACCCCAAGGTCAGTACGCCCCTCATCAAGACCGACCTCACCCCCTTCGTACGCGGTGAGCCGTACCAGGAAGCCTCCTCCGGCGCCCGCACCCTGCTCACCCTGGCCTGGCAGCTGGCCGTCTTCGAAATCGCCGTCGAAGCAGGGGCCGCACACCCGGGATTCCTCATGATCGACAGCCCCCAGAAAAACCTCGGCCACGGTGGCACCCTCGATGCCGTGATCGCGGACGCCGTCGCCATCGACGACTTCTACCACCACCTCGCCCTCTGGCTCGCAGAGCGCGGTAGCCGAGCACAGCTCATCGTCGCCGACAACAGCCCGCCACCGCTGGTGGAAAGCAGTGTGGTGGTGCGCTACAGCCGGAACGAGGACCGTCCGCCGTACGGGCTGATCGAGGATGAAACCAGTACGGACGAAGAGGCAGAAGCCGACGCGTGAAACGCCCTCCCAAACACGGGCCTTTCCTCGGTAGCAGGCTGCCCCCAAAGGCGCAGCGTTGCGGATCACTCACTCAGCAGTTGAAGCGCGGGCTCGACTCTAACGTCAGGCCGGCAGCCGCGTGTCGGTCAGCATCAGTGGCTGCCAGGGCTCGGACGGGTAGGGGGACCATGGCGCGGTGGGGGCGGCGGAGGCGAGAAGCGGTGTCAGCTCCCAGATACACCACCACTGGTCGACATCCAACCTAGTCAACCCAGGTCAACAGGCTGCACACGACTAACTTCGCAAACGACCCACCGGGCCTCCTGCTGTCCATGAACCCAAGTAGGTGAGTGGTTTTCACCTACGCAGCCGCTACAGAACACCGCGAGCCCAACCTTCGACGGCACATGCTCAACTTCTGACGGCACAGGACATCGAGCCAGCTCTGTGAGCTATCGCCGAATAGCCGCATAGAATCAAAAATATGTTCGATGACTTGCCTCCGGACCTGGAGCGTCTGCAGACCTTGCGGGTGTGGCATGCGATGTGGGTACAGCGCATCGACGCGAAGATCCAGGCGCTCCAGCAGCGCCAGGCAGAAGAGGCACACGGCCATCGGAGCAGGCCGCGGCCGCCCGAATGGATCGTGGAGCTCGGTCTCGGGGTAGGGCGCCCGCCGGTCCAGGTCCACGCCGGCGACTGCCACATGGCGGGCAAGCGCCGACGTCCCGTCGACCGCGATGAGGCCCGCCGGCTGCTCACCGCGGGCCTGCAAGCCTGCACCCACTGCCAGCCCGACGCGGTGCTCGGCATCCTCGACTTATCCCAGCCGCCCGGCCCCGCTCTCCCCACTCGCCGCGGCGCGCTGACCGAACGCCTGTACCGTCCGGTTCCTATGCTGCGTCCACGGTGATACGCCCGTCGCCAGGAACAGGACCCACGCCGATGACCACCGCCACTCCCCCGCCGGTCAGCGAACCGGACCCCTCCACCTTCGCTTGCCCCAGCACGCTGGTCGGTCCCTGCTCCGGGTGCCAGCGCTCCACCCACAAGTACGGCAGCGGCGGCCTCCCGCTCTGCCAGTGGTGCATGACCCTCGCACGGGAAGCCTGGGGACCTGCCGTTCGCTTCACCAGCACCCGCGCGCAGGCGCAGTAACCGGTACGACTGGCTTTGTTCACGCTGCCAACAAAGCCAGTCGAGCACCGATTGCGCAGCCTGGACGGCGCCGGTTGCGCAGCATCGCCGCCGCCGCGGGCCGGGTGCGCAGGCGACGCTCGTCTCCATCGGCACACCAAGGCGGCCGAGCAGTCTGGACGGGCGGGCCGCCCGCAGGGCGTCAGGGAAGTCTGTCGTCGTCAGCTCGGTCGCGGATCGCTCGTCTGGCCCGATGCCAGGCCGCGAAGACTTCGGGAAGCTGGTCCAGAATGCCGCGTGCTGTGAACAGAAGGACGCTCACAGCGCCCGCCACGCCCAAGATCCACAGCGTGAGTACATCCACCGATTCGACACCTTCGTGACAGAGGTCGAACCAGCGACGGATGTGCTCAGTTCGACCATAAAACGGTCAGAACTGAGTTCCACGCCGACAGCAAAGCTCAGGTACAGCTGGGAAGGGTCAGGCGGAAGCCGGGGCGTCCGCGGGTGGCCGGTTGGGGGCAGGAGTCCGGGTCGTGGTTCACGGATCGCAACAGGGATCGGCGACATGTCGGCTCGCCTGTCCACTGCGCCTGCGGATCACAGCCAACCGCACCGTGTTCAGCCTCGAGCGAGACTCAGCAATATCACCGCACCGAGGTCTCGCCTCTGCTACAGACCCCGGCCGGTAACTCCTGCAGCAACGTCTGCACGCCGCCAGCCCCGCCAGGCCGCCGACGGAGGCACTGCACGCGGGTGCAGTAACCGTACGACGGCGCCCTGAGCACCGGACCCGCGCGACGCGGCCAGCGCTGTGGAGCTGCTCGTTAGGACGGCGCTGGACGGCAAGCTGGTCGTATGGGGGGGTGGGCCGACGCGCGCTCGTGCGTCGGCCGCACGGCGGCATCGAGCCGCTCTGCTCAGCTCAGGGTCAGCCCGACGACGGACCGCACAGTGCGGTCACGATGGTGAACGAGGTCCGCACCATTGGGATCGCCATGGCTGGCGGCATCGCCGTGTGCGTCATCTCTCCATGCGCCATCTTGTTGCGGATCTCCCGGCCTGTGTCGAGCAGGTCGGCCTGGTCCGCGGTCAGGAGTCCCGAATCAGCGGCTTGTTTGATGAGCCTCTGCAGCGGTGCCTTTCCGGCGTTCGGGACCTTCGAGCGAAGCACCATCTCCACCGCGATGAGCGAGTGCAACACGGCCACGGTAGAGAACTCGTAGCAGAAGTAGGACTGGCGCAGCAGCTCCCGCGCGGTGTTGAGGACGGTCGCTGCCGCGTCGGGGACGCCAGCCGGAACGACGAGGTCCTGCACGAGGTCGTGCATGTCCGCGTACTGGTCGACGAAGTTGTGAGCTCGCGGATCCGGCACGGGGAAGGGGAGTTGCTGCGTAGTCACCCGCGCAGTGTGGCAGCCCGTCATCGGCAGGGACAGCTGGTTTCTCCAGCGGTCTCGGAGCCCAGCAGGATCTGAACGACGCGGTGAGCAAGAGGGAAGAGACGGGTTCTGCACCAAATCGGAGTTGACCTAGTAATGTTCGGCCACATGAGCATCCCAAGCCCACGGGGAGAGCGAGAGAAGCTAATTACAGCCCTCACTCCCCAGTTGCGTCGGCACTTGAAGATCCGCGCCTTTGAGCACGGAATGGACATTCAGGACGCGACCGAGCACGCGATCAACGCCTGGTACTCGGCGAGCGGCCTTCCCGAAGCCAAGACCGACGGCGCGAAGACGTGGGGCACGTTCCTTCCCGTCGGTGAGCCGGACAAGTTCAAGGCCGCCTGCTCAGACCGGGGCGTCACCTACGTGCAGGGGCTCGCGCAGGCGTTGACCCTGTGGCTCGACAACCACCCGTCGCCCTCCGCGCCGCTGGTGTCGCAGCCGGTCGTGCGGGTCATAGTGGCCAATCAGAAGGGCGGCGTCGGTAAGACGTTCCTCTCTTCCGGGATCGCTCAGGCTCTGGCGGAAGCCGGCCACCGGGTGCTGATCGTCGACTACGACCCGCAGGGGCACCTCACAGCGGAACTCGGCTTCGAGGACCTCATGTACGAGGACGACGTCGAGACGCTGATGATGCACATGGATGGCACCGCCAAGGGCGACATACACGATCTGCTGGTGGCCCTGGACGGCGAGCGGTTCGGTGAGCGGCTGCATCTGCTCCCCGCCTCCGACGACGCGTTCCTGCGCGACGTTGCTCTGTCCAAGGTGAGCTTCAGCGAGGCCGCCCTGGAACGGGCCCTGGAGCCGCTCGAAGCGGACTACGACGTCATCATCATCGACGGGCCCCCCAGCCTGGGCCTGAACATGGACACGGCGCTCTACTACGTCCGCCGCCGTGATGGGGAGCTCGCTGACCGCTCCGGGGTGATCACTCCTGTGTGGGCAAACAAGGCCTCGCACCGGGCGTTCCGTCTCCTCAGCCGACAGATGGGCGATCTGTGCAAGAAGGGCCGGATCCAGGTCGACTACATCGGTCTGATCATCAACGCGTATGACAGCCGCCGCGGCAAGCTCGTGCAGGAGAACAGGGAGCAGTGGGAGAAGAGCAGTTCCCCGCCTGTCCTCGCGGTGATCGGAGACCTGAAGGAAGGCCGTGAGGCCGCCGATGGTGAGATCCCGTTGCTGGAGTACGCCCCCGACAGTGAACACGCGCAGGTCATGCGCGATCTGGCCAAGGAGCTTGCCGTATGACTCCCCCGCCGCAGCGGATCACCCGCGGATTCAGCATGGATGAGGGAGAGGGTGGCGTGCAGGCTGCGCCGCGCCGTATCCGCACTCGTCAGCAGATTATGAGCGGTGAGGGTAAGCGGCCGCCGGCGGCGGTGGAGTTGAAGCTGCTCGCAGGCAATCCGTTCAACCCGCGGGATGAGCTCACTGATATCGAAGAGACTGCGGAGTCTCTTCAGGCCAAGGGGCAGATCCAGCCTGTCACCGTGGTGCGAAGGGCAGCTTTCCTGGAAGCGCACCCGGGGCAGGAGGATGCCCTGGGTGCGGCCGAGTATGTCGTCATCGACGGAAACCGGCGCTTGGCTGCGGCCGATCTGGCGGGCCTTGCGGAACTGCGGATCGACGTTCATGACGAGCTCGCTGCGACAGCAGAGGACATCCTGGAGTCCGCGCTCATCGCGAACATTCACCGTGTGGACGTGCCGCCGCTGGACCAGGCCAGGGCCATCCAGCAGCTCGTGCAGACTCACGGGTCCCAGGGGCAGGTGGCGAAGCGCCTGGGTAAGACACCGGCTTGGGTGTCGCAGCGACTGGCCCTTCTGGAACTGACCCCGGACCTGCAGGAGAAGGTCGAGGCAGGCGAGCTGAAGGTGGAGCCGGCCCGCCGGATCGGACGTCTGCCGAAGGACCAGCAGGCGGAGGCGGCGGAGACGGCTATTAACGCCGTTAAGCCTCCGCGCCAGCGTCGTCCCAAGCCCGAAGGGGGCGGCACTCCGGCTGAGACCGTTAACGCCGTTAATACCTCCGAGGGCGACAGGGAAGCCGAGCCGACCGTTAACGCCGTTAATACCCCGGCTGCTGACACTGAGCAGGCTGAGGCTGCGGCAGGCAGCGGCCAGCCGAGGAGACTGCCTTACGACGACGCATTCTCCGTGGTTACCCATCTGCATCTGAAGATGGAGCCAGCCGTCTTCGCTCAAGGCGCTCGCGTCTGGCTGGACATCCTGCGCCGGGAGCACCCTGCGGAGTACAGCGCGCTCCTGAAGGAGCTGGCTGAACAGCCCGTCTGATCCCTCACAGCGGAGAGCGTTGCCGGAAACGCAAGAAGGCCCGGTTCCCCCGCAGTCGCGGGGGAACCGGGCCTTCGCTGTGATCAGTCGTGTGTTCAGGTCGCCCACGTCGCGGTCGGGATCTGGTCGGGGTCGGGAATGCCGGCAGCGTTCGTGGGTGCGGCGGGGTGCCGCATGGCGGTGATCGGGATCGCTCCGCACCTCGTGGGCGGCGCCCAGACCATGCGCCAGGTGTCGTCCCACTCGCACCCGCATCCGTCGTGGTCCGGGTGCGGGTGCCGTAAGAAGACGCCGTGGGTGTGGACGGCGCGCGGGATGCGAGGGATAAGCACCGCCGGGTCTTCGCCCGGGTACAGGTCCAGGTTCCGCCCCCCGTGGATCCGCGCCATGTACGCAGCAGCGGACTCGATGATGTCGGCCCACTTCTGGTGCCCGAGCACGAGGAACGCGACCGGGTAGAGGTGATCGTCGGTGGGGTCGTCGATCCCGGTGATGCGAAGGTCGTGGTGGGCGAGGAAGCCGTTCTCCACCGCGTCCTCGCCGGGTGTCCAGAGCTGTTCGACAGGGTGCATCGTGCCGTCGTCGCCCTCGCTGGTCCCGATCTCGTACAGGCCTGTGGTGGTCATGCGCTCGCTCCGGTGGCGGTGTCGACCGTCGTCTTGAGGACGCGCGGGAGATGGACGTGCAGGTGCTCGACTACGACCTCTCGGCCGCGGTCGCGAAGTGCTCGGGCCAGGATTTCGGTGAGGCTGCTGGCACGGTGTCTGCCGCCTGCACATCCGATCGCGATGCGGCGGGGGCCGGCGGGGAGGTCGGCGTAGTCGGCGAGGTTGGCTATGAGTTCACGGGCGCCAGGAGTGTTCAGGACGATGTCCTGGACTCGGGGGTTGAGGCCGTCCAGGTCGAGGATGTCGCGGGCTGCGGCCGGGTCGCGGAGGCGGTCCCGGACATCCTCGATGCGGTCCGCCGATGGCGGGACAGGGCGGCCGTCGGCGTCCTTAGGAAGGTGGAGGAAGCCGAACGACGTCAGCTCGACGGGAGTCGGTTGCACGGGCGTCCCTTCAGATGGATAGGCCTTGGCGGCCGGCGCGGTACGGATCGGCCGCCAAGGTGTGGGGGCGGCGCTATTCGTGGTCGGGGCGGGGACTGGTCGTCTCGTGCGCGGTGATGGCCGTGCCGAGGCCGGCCGGGTCGGTGTCGCCGACCCAGCAGCCGGTGGTGTGCCAGACGCTGCTGCGGCCGGTGTCGGGGTCGTGCCACACCTGGTAGGCGCCGTACCGCTCGATGACGCCCACCTCGGAGAGAGCTTCGGGGGCCAGGTCGTCGTCGGTGGCGACGCTTGCCAGCTCGCATCCGCTCTCCAGCACGGCGATGGCCGTGACGTGCAGGCGCATTCCGTCGCCCGGGGCCCTGGGCAGTCGCAAGTGGCCGGTGACGCGCAGCAGGTCGCTGGCTCCCAGCTCGTGCAACGCGGCGTGCGCAAGAGCGGGATCCGCGGTCTGGCACGGCATGACGAGTTCGTCGATGCGCTTGTCGGTAGGGGAGACGACCAGCTGGAACGCGGCAGTGGTGCCGTGAAGGTCGTCGGGCAGGGTCTGGTCGTCCAGGTATCCGTCCAGGACTATGACGGGCTCGTCCATGACCGCGTCCTCCTACACGACACCGGCGACGAGCCGGGCCAAGTTGCGTCGTTGCTGGATGGGGGTGATCGTGCGTGGCCGCGGCATGGGCCCGTTCAGTTCACGGTCCATGCGCACGATGCGGGCCTGGCCGACGGTGAGTGGGGTGTGCCGGGCTATTTCGCGCTGCTCACGCAGCCGCTGGTCGTGGTCGGCGACCACGGCGGTCCAGTCCGCGCCAAGACGGTCGGCGAGCCGGCGCCGCAGTGCCGTGCGTTGCCGGGGGGTGGTGCCTGCCCAGATGCCCTCGGTGGTCAGAGCGGGGTGGGCGAGGCTCCATTTCAGGCAGGCGGTCGCAATCGGGCAGGCGGCGCAGGCGAGCTTGGCCTGGTCGGCTCGCGCCGAATCGGCGTCACCGATGTCGTAGACGAAGAGCTGCGGGGTGGCGCGGCAGGCGGTGGGGGTGGGGGG
>NZ_VJZD01000253.1 GCF_009377175.1 Streptomyces adustus | reverse complement strand
CCGGGCACGACGGGGGAGTGGGCCAGGCGCCGCCTCCTGTGACCGCCACCGCGTGCGCGCCGCCTCCCGCGACCGCCACCGCGGCCATGCCGTCCGGGCCGGTCGAGGCCCATGCGCAGGCGTCGGCGGCCGCGGTGCCGGCCGGTGCGCCCACCAGCGTCCAGACCAGCGTGACAACGGCCAACACCCTTGTGACGAAGGCGGATCGGGTCGGTTCGGGTCCTTGCACGACGGAGATCATTCGCTCTGCCGGGGCGGCACACGCGGGACCGGTCGAGGATTGCCCCGAAGGAGGGACAGGTGCCGTACGGCGGTTTGAGCGGCTCGCCGGGGCGGGGCGCCCGGCGCGTACGCGCGTACGAGGTGGGAGGGGTGGGACACAGGCTCCGGAAAGAATTTCGTGCTGTGACTGAACACAACCCCCCTGCCCGTGCGTACCCAGTGTCGTGCGGCGGCTCACAGGGAGTCGCAACACCAAGTCGATGATCGGGGAGTTGACGATGAAGACCTCCTGGCGGAGCGCCTCTCTCGTGGCAAGCGCTGTGTCCGTGCTGGCGCTGACGACGGCGTGCGGCCAGGAAAACGGCACGCCGGCCGCCAGCCAGAACGTCGGGGCCACGGCCGCGGCCGGCAGCTACGGCAGCGCGGGTACCGGTCTCGGCGCGGACACCTCCAACAACGACCCGGTGGCGCAGACCGCCACCGCCGGTGAGCTCACCGTGTCCGACAACGCCCAGCTCGGCAAGGTGCTCACCGACAGCACCGGTCTGACCCTGTACCGCTTCGACCAGGACACCGCGGAGCCGCCGAAGTCGAACTGCGACGGCGACTGCGCCACCACCTGGCCGCCGGTTCCCGCGAACGACGCCACGGCCGGTGAGGGCATCGACAAGTCGCTGCTCGGCGAGGTCACCCGCTCCGACGGCACGAAGCAGCTGACCGTCAACGGCTGGCCCGCGTACCGCTACGCCAAGGACACCAAGGCCGGTGACACCACCGGTCAGGGCGTGGGCAACAAGTGGTTCGCGCTGGCCCCCGACGGCAAGAAGGCGAAGGCGGCCAGCACGGCCGGACTCTCCGTCCGCAAGGACCCCAACCTGGGTGACATCGTCGTCGACAAGAACGGCATGACGGTCTACCGGTTCCTCAAGGACAAGGCGTGGCCCAAGTCGGTGTCGAACTGCACCGGCGCCTGCCTGGAGAAGTGGCCGGCGGTCGGGCCCGTCGCCACGAACGACACCGAGGGTGTCGTGAAGAAGGGCCTGATGAGCTTCACCCGGCCCGACGGGGTCAAGCAGCAGACGGTCAACTGCTGGCCGATCTACACCTTCTCCGGTGACAAGGCGCCCGGGGACATCAACGGTCAGGGCGTCGGCGGTACCTGGTACGCGGTGTCCCCCGACGGAAAGCCGGTCGGCGCGCCGAAGCAGTAGGGATCACCTCCCCAGGGCTGATCGCTGCTGCCCGATGACGCGCACGACCCAGATCCGCCCCCTCCGGCCGCACGGAGGGGGCGGATCGTTGTGCGTGGTGGATCTGCTTAACCCGGAGTTTCCCCGACGATTGATCGAACTTCATTATTCTCGGGGAGTCTTCGGAGCTGCCCGGACACTTCGGCAGTGACTCGGGCACCTTTCGTGCGGCGTGCACCGGACCTCCCTCCGGCACGTGCCGCAGGCAGTGACCGGGAACGGACGGTCAATTTCCGTTTCCGCTCGCTCCTTTGGCGGGCGATCAGTAGCCTCAGCTCGAACACCGGATCGTCCACGCCTTGGAGGGTTGGATGGAGCGTCCCGCTTGGGCCCCACGGAGCATCGACATCTCGGTGCCGAGCGTTTCGCGCATCTACGACTACTACCTGGGCGGTTCGCACAACTTCGAGGTCGACCGGGAAGCCGCCCGCAGAGCCATGGAGTTCATGCCGGGACTTCCCAGGATCATGCAGGCGAACCGGGCGTTCATGCGCCGCGCGGTGCGCTTCGCGGTCGCCGAGGGCGTCACCCAGTTCCTCGACATCGGCTCCGGCATCCCCACCCACGGCAACGTCCACGAGGTGGCGCAGGCCGCGGCCCCCGGCGCGCGGGTGATGTACGTGGACCACGACCCGGTGGCCGTCGCGCACAGCGAGGCGGTGCTCGCGGGCAACGACGACGCGGACGTGGTCGCCGCCGATCTGCGCAAGCCCAGGGAGATCCTGTCGAGTCCTCAGGTCCGGCAGCTGATCGACCTGAATCGTCCAGTGGCGCTGCTTCTCGTTGCCATACTGCACTTCGTGGAAGACACGGACGACCCGTACGGTGCGGTGGCGGAGCTGCGCGAGGCACTCGCGCCCGGCAGCCTGCTGATCCTCACGCATGCCTCGTACGAGGGAATCCCGCTTCCGCCGGAGCGGGCCGAGGGCGCGGTGGACGTGTACAAGGACATTCGCAACCCGCTCATCATGCGCTCGCGGAACGAGATCGAGCGGTTCTTCGAAGGGTACGACATGGTGGAACCGGGACTGGTGCCGATGCCGCGGTGGCGGCCGGACACGGCGCCGGAGGACGACGACCCCTACGCCTACTCCGGTTTCGCGGGCGTGGGGCGTACGGCGTGACCGCGGAACCGGACGGCCCCGAGGACAGACTGCGGCGGTTCGCCACGATCTGGAGCCGGGCGGTGTACCCGGTCACCTCGACGTCCCTGACCCGGCCGGAGTTCGAGGCACTGCTGCTGCCGCTGGCCAGGCGGCTCAGCCAGGCGCTGCGGGCCCGCAGCTTCGACGCCGCCGAGGGCAAGGCGGTCGGCGCCGCCCTCGTCGCGGCGCACTGCACGGACCCCGACGCGCTCAGCCGCGCGCTGGACTGCGTCGACGCCTATCTGGTGCTCTACTGCGGCGGCGACGGCTCCCAGGAGGGCCTGCGGACCCGTTCCTCCCGGCTCCAGCACGCCATGTCCGCCGGGTACGCGCAGGCGCTGCGCGACCGCACGCTCGCCGAGCAGGAGGCGATCGCCCGGGCCGCGCTCCAGGCGCAGGGCGTGGTCGCCCAGGCGCTGCACGCGAGCGAGGCGCGCTTCCGGGCCGTGTTCGAAGGCGCGGCCATAGGCATCAGCATCGCCGACCTGGACGGCAACGTCCTGGAGGTCAACGGGGCGATGCTGCGCATGTTCGGCGGCTCCGAGCAGACGCTGCGCGGCCGCAACGTCCGGGACTGGACGCACGCCGAGGACGCGCCCCAGGTCTGGCGGCTGTACGAGGAACTCGTGCGCGGCGACCGCGAGCACTACCACGTGGAGAAGGCCTACTACCGCCCCGACGGGACGGTGCTGTGGACCAATCTCACGGTCTCCCTGCTGCGCGACGCCGACGGTGCGCCGCAGTACCAGCTGGCGCTGATGGAGGACACCACCGAGCGCCGCCTGCTCAACCTCCGGCTGCGCTACGAGGCCACGCACGACGCGCTCACCGGGCTGCCCAACCGCACCCTGTTCTTCGAACGGCTGGAGAAGGTGCTGAGTTCCGGCCCGGGACAACGGTTCGGACTGTGCTACCTCGACCTGGACGGCTTCAAGACCATCAACGACAGCCTCGGCCACGCGGCCGGCGACCGGCTGCTCGTCGAGGTCGCCGACCGCCTCCAGTCCTGCGCGACCGCGCCCGGCGAGATGGTCGCGCGGCTGGGCGGCGACGAGTTCGTGGCACTGACCACCGGGCCCGACACCCAGCGGGAGGTCGACGAGCTCGCCGCCCGCATCATGAACGCCCTGGTCGCCCCGATCAGCGTCGACGGCCGGGAGCTGACCGTGCGCGGCAGCATCGGCGTGGTCGAGGGCGAGGCCCAGGAGCGCAGCGCGGCGGAGGTGCTGCGCAGCGCCGACATCACGATGTACCGGGCCAAGTCCGCAGGCGGCAACCGCTTCGAGCTCGCCGACCCGGAGGCCGACGCCCGCGCCATCACCCGGCACGGGCTCACCACGGCACTGCCGGCCGCGCTGGAGCGGGGCGAGTTCTTCATCGAGTACCAGCCGCTGGTCCACCTCGGCGACGGCAGCGTGCACGGCGCCGAGGCGCTGGTGCGCTGGCTGCATCCGCAGCACGGCGTCCTCGGACCCGACCGATTCATCCCGCTCGCCGAACACACCGGCCTGATCGTCCCGTTGGGCCGCTGGGTGCTGGAGCAGTCGGTCCGGCAGGCCGGCCGGTGGCACGAACGCCACGCCGACAGCGGCCCGTTGCGCATCAACGTCAACCTCTCGCCCTGCCAGCTCACCCACCCCGGCCTGGTGCAGGACACCGTCGAGATCCTGGAGCGCACCGGTGTCGCCCCCGAGGCGCTCTGCCTGGAGGTGACCGAGTCGGCGCTGATCGGCGCGGACGACGACCTGCTCAAACCGCTGCGCCGGCTGGCCGAGATGGGCGTCGACATCGCGCTGGACGACTTCGGCACCGGCTACTCCAACCTCGCCAACCTGCGACGGCTGCCGGTGAGCATCCTCAAGCTGGACCGCTCCTTCACCCAGAGCATGCAGCAGTTCCCGGCCGACCCCGTCGATCTGAAGATCGTCGAGGGGATCGTCTCGCTCGCCCACAGCCTGGACCTCGCGGTGACCGTCGAGGGCGTCGAAACCGGCGCCCAGGCCGAGCAGTTGCGGATCCTGGGCTGCGACACGGCCCAGGGCTGGTACTACGCCCGCCCCGGCCCGCCGGAGCGGCTGCACGAGCTGGCGCTGGTGGACGCGACGCGGTGAGCGCCGCAATCCGGTTGCGCGGGTGCCGGGTCCCCGTGTGAGCATCGGCGCGTGACCGATGACTCAGACGCCGTGAACGAGGCGATCGCCGCCGAACTGCGCCTCCTGGACCCGGCCGTCCGCTCCTCCCGGGCCGAGGCCGTCCGGCTGCTCGACCCGGAGTTCGTCGAGGTGGGCGCCTCCGGGCGGCGCTACACGTACGAGGAGACCGTGGCCGGGCTGCCCGACAAACCGGGCAGCTCGGCCGACGGTCCGTGCTACCGGGCCTCGGCGTTCACCGGAGTGGTCCTGGCGCCCGGCCTGGTGCACCTCACCTTCGAGACCGAGTTCGACGGCGTGCGCGCCCGGCGCACCTCCCTGTGGCGCCGACGCGACGCGGAGACGGGCTGGCGCATGTACTACCACCAGGGCACCCCGGTCCCGCCGGAGATCGACTAGGGCCCGTCCGCCCGTCCGCCCGTCCGCCCGGTGGACGGGCCGGAGCGGTCGCGGGGGCCACGGCCGGGCAGGCGCGCTCCCGCTCACCGCTCCAGCAGCATCCGCTGGAGCTCGCGGGCCGCCCGCGGCGGTGCCACATCGCTGCGGTGGGCGAGGGCGATCGTGCGCTGGAGGCCCGGCTGGGCCAGCGGGGTCACCCGCAGCCCGTGCCCGGCGCGCGCGGCCACCATGCGCGGTACGACGGCGACGCCCAGCCCGGCCCGTACGAAGCCCAGCACCGCGTCCATCTCACCGCCCTCCACCGCGAAGTCCGGCTCGAAGCCCTCGACGCGGCACGCCGCCACGGTCAGCTCCCTGAGGTCGTAGCCGTGCCGGAACATCACCAGCCGCTCGCCCTCCAGATCGGCCACGCGCACCGTCTGCCGCCCGCCGCCGGGCGGGTCCGCCTCCGGTGACGACACCACCACCAGGTCCTCGCGCAACAGCTCCACCGTGGTCAGCGCGGGCGACGGGGTCGGCAGCGGCAGCACGACCAGCGCCAGGTCCAGGGCGCCGCGGGCCAGCTCCCGTACGAGGTCGTGCGAGCCGCTCTCCTCGATGAGCAGCCGGACGCCGGGGTAGCGGTCGTGGAAGGCACGCAGCACGTCCGGCAGCAGACCGGTGCACAGGCTCGGGGTCGCGCCCAGCCGCACCCGGCCGCTGCGCAGCTGCAACAGCTCCAGCACCTCGTGCCGCGCGGTGTCCGCGTCGGCCAGGATGCGCCGGGCCAGCGGCAGCAGCGCCTCGCCCGCGTCGGTGAGCGTGATGTTGCCCCGGGCGCGCAGGAACAGGTCCGCCCCCAGCTCCCGCTCCAGCGCCTTGATCTGCTGCGACAACGAGGGCTGCGCCACATGGACGGCTTCAGCGGCCCGGGTGAAGTGCCGGGTCTCGGCGACCGCCACGAAGTACTGGAGCTGCTGGAACTGCATACCTCCACGATAACCCACCGATAGTCACAGGCTATGGATTCGAGCTGGACCATGTCTTGGACCGATCGGGACCTTCGGCCCTAACGTCAGGACCCATGGCTCTGGCAACGCGGACGGACCGACGGCCGTCCATGGCACGCACCGTGTGGGACTCCACCGTCGGCAAGAAGACCGTGATGGCGGTCAGCGGACTGATCATGCTGCTGTACCTGGTGGTCCACATGGTCGGCAACCTGAAGATCTACTTCGGGGCCGGCGAGTTCAACCACTACGCACACTGGCTGCGCACCATCGGCGAACCGTTCATGCACTACGAGTGGACGCTCTGGATCATCCGGGTCGTCCTGGTGGTGGCCGTCGTCGCGCACGCGGTCTCCGCCTACCAGCTCAGCCGCCGCGACCTCAGGGCGCGCCCGGTCAAGTACGTGCACAAGCGGCCGCGGGCGAGCTACGCCACTCGCACCATGCGCTGGGGCGGGATCATCCTCGGCCTGTTCATCGTGTGGCACATCCTCGACCTGACCACCGGCACCGTGCACTCCGGCGGCTTCCAGGAGGGCCACCCCTACCAGAACGTCGTCGACACCTTCTCCACCTGGTGGGGCGACGTCGTCTACATCGTCGCGATGCTCGCCCTCGGCCTGCACGTGCGGCACGGCTTCTGGAGCGCCGCCCAGACCCTCGGGGCCGGCAGCCGCACCCGCGACCGCGCCCTCAAGACCGTCGCGAACGTCCTCGCGCTGCTGCTCACGATCGGCTTCATCGCCGTACCCGTGGGCGTCATGACCGGAGTGGTGAGCTGACATGACCTACACCGACTACACCACCGGCGAACCCGTCGCCGACACCAAGGCCCCCACGGGACCCGTCGCCGAGCGCTGGGACACCCGCCGCTTCGAGGCCAAGCTGGTCAACCCGGCCAACCGGCGCAAGCACACCGTCATCGTCGTCGGTACGGGACTCGCGGGCGGCTCGGCCGGCGCCACCCTCGCCGAACAGGGCTACCACGTCGTCCAGTTCTGCTACCAGGACTCCCCGCGCCGGGCCCACTCCATCGCCGCCCAGGGCGGCATCAACGCCGCGAAGAACTACCGCAACGACGGCGACTCCGTGCACCGCCTCTTCTACGACACCGTCAAGGGCGGCGACTTCCGGGCCCGCGAGTCCAACGTCCACCGCCTCGCGCAGATCTCGGTCGAGATCATCGACCAGTGCGTCGCGCAGGGCGTGCCGTTCGCCCGCGAGTACGGCGGTCTGCTCGACACCCGCTCCTTCGGCGGCGTCCAGGTCTCCCGCACCTTCTACGCGCGCGGCCAGACGGGCCAGCAACTCCTGCTCGGCGCCTACCAGGCGCTGTCCCGCCAGATCGCCGCCGGGAACGTCGAACTGCACCCGCGCACCGAGATGCTAGACCTGATCGTCGTCGACGGACGGGCCCGCGGCATCGTCGCCCGCGACCTGATCACGGGCCGTATCGACACGTACTTCGCGGACGCCGTAGTCCTCGCCTCCGGCGGCTACGGCAACGTCTTCTACCTGTCGACCAACGCCATGAACTCCAACGCCACCGCCGTCTGGCGGGCGCACCGGCGCGGCGCGTACTTCGCCAACCCCTGCTTCACCCAGATCCACCCCACCTGCATCCCGCGCACCGGCGACCACCAGTCCAAGCTGACCCTGATGAGCGAGTCGCTGCGCAACGACGGCCGTATCTGGGTGCCCAAGGCCAAGGGCGACGACCGCCCGCCCAACCGCATCCCCGAGGACGAGCGCGACTACTACCTGGAGCGCATCTACCCCTCCTTCGGCAACCTCGTCCCGCGCGACATCGCCTCGCGCGCCGCCAAGAACGTCTGCGACGAGGGCAGGGGCGTGGGTCCCGGCGGCCAGGGCGTCTACCTCGACTTCGCCGACGCCATCGCGCGGATGGGACGCAAGGCCGTCGAGGAGAAGTACGGCAACCTCTTCGACATGTACGAGCGGATCACCGCGGAGAACCCGTACGAGGTGCCGATGCGGATCTATCCCGCCGTGCACTACACGATGGGCGGCCTGTGGGTCGACTACGACCTCCAGACCACCGTCCCCGGCCTGTTCGCGATCGGCGAGGCCAACTTCTCCGACCACGGCGCCAACCGTCTCGGCGCCTCCGCGCTGATGCAGGGACTGGCGGACGGCTACTTCGTCCTGCCCGCCACCATCAACGACTACCTGGCCCGCGTCCCGCTCCAGGAGCCGGTCGGCGCCGAACACCCCGTCGTCCAGGAGGTGCTGGCGGAGACCGAGGACCGGCTGAACCTGCTCCTGTCCGTCGACGGCGACCGCACCCCGGACTCCTTCCACCGCGAACTCGGCGAGCTGATGTGGGAGTTCTGCGGCATGGCCCGTACGGACGCGGGGCTGCGCAAGGCCCTGGAGCGCATCCCGCAGATCCGCGAGGAGTTCTGGCGGCGCATCAAGGTCCCCGGCACCGGTGAGGAGTTCAACCAGTCCCTGGAGAAGGCCAACCGGGTCGTCGACTACCTGGAACTCGCCGAACTCATGTGCCTCGACGCCCTGCACCGCGCCGAGTCCTGCGGCGGCCACTTCCGCGAGGAGTCCCAGACCCCCGACGGCGAAGCGGCCCGCAGGGACGAGGAGTTCGCCTACGCGGCCGCCTGGGAGTTCACCGCGACCGGCGAGCCCCCGACCCTGCACAAGGAAGACCTGGTCTTCGAGTACGTCCACCCCACCCAGCGGAGCTACGCATGAAGCTCACCCTGCGCGTCTGGCGGCAGCCCAACGCCGACGCCGAAGGCGCCATGTCCACGTACGAAGTGGACGGGATCTCCTCCGACATGTCCTTCCTGGAGATGCTCGACACCCTCAACGAGGAGCTCATCCTCAAGGGCGAGGACCCCGTCGCCTTCGACCACGACTGCCGCGAGGGCATCTGCGGCGCGTGCAGCCTGGTGATCAACGGCGACGCGCACGGACCCGAGCGCACCACCACCTGCCAGCTGCACATGCGGTCCTTCCGGGACGGCGACACCATCGACGTCGAACCCTGGCGGGCCTCGGCCTTCCCGGTCGTCAAGGACCTGGTCGTGGACCGCTCGGCCTTCGACCGGATCATCCAGGCCGGCGGCTACATCACCGCCCCGACCGGCGCCGCGCCCGAGGCGCACGCCACCCCGGTGCCGAAGCCGGACGCCGATCTCGCCTTCGAGCACGCCGAGTGCATCGGCTGCGGCGCGTGCGTCGCGGCCTGCCCGAACGGCGCGGCGATGCTGTTCACCTCGGCCAAGGTCAACCACCTCAACGTCCTGCCGCAGGGCGCGCCCGAGCGCGAGAGCAGGGTCCTGGACATGGTGGCCCAGATGGACGCGGAGGGCTTCGGCGGCTGCACCCTCACCGGAGAGTGCGCCACCGCCTGCCCCAAGGGCATCCCGCTGGTGTCCATCACCGGCATGAACCGGGAGTGGCTGCGCGCCACCCGCAGGGCCGCGGGCCGCTGAGGGCCCGGAGACGTTCGCCGACAAGGTGCGGACGGGCGGGACCGGGAGTGGTGCTCATCCCCGGTCCCGCCAGGCACCCGACGGTCACGACACCAGCCCCCGACCCGCCGGGACCGAGGCCGAACAGGGGAAAGCCGCCGGGTCGGGCGGGTCGTGGAAGCGGCCCGGCCCGCCCCGCGGCTATGGCTGTCGGCATGGCACTCCTCTCTCCTCCCGCCCCGGCCACCGGGGACACCCCGGCGCCGGCAGGGCGGCCCGACCGGCGGACCTTCCCCGGCGGTCCATGGCTGTGGCCCACGCTGACCACCCTCGCCGCCGCGCTGTACCGGATCGGCGAACCCCTGCTCGGGCGCGACGAACTGACGAGCTGGGACATGTCCGCACGCAGCGTCGGACAGGTGCTCGCCACCGTGCGCCGGGTGGACGCCGTGGTGGGCACGTACTACCTGCTCCTGCACGGCTGGACCCGCCTGTTCGGGGACTCGCCCCTGGCCCTGCGCCTGCCCTCGGCCCTGGCCATGGCCGCCACCGCGGCCTGTGTGGCGCTCATCGGGCAGCGCCTGTTCGGCCGCCGCGCCGGACTGGCCGGCGGTCTGCTGTTCGCCCTGATCCCGGGGGTGAGCCGGTTCGCCCACGAAGCCCGCCCGTACGCCCTGGTGATGCTGGCCGTGACCCTGTCCGCGCTGCTGCTGCTGCGCGCCCTGGACCGGCCGCGCAGCGCGGGCCGCTGGGCGCTCTACGCACTGGCGGTGGTGGCCGTCGGACTGTTCCACCTGGTCGCGCTGACCTGTCTGGTGGCGCATCCGGTCCTGGTGGCCCTGCGGGGCCGGCCGGATCGCCGCCGCTGGTGGGGTTTCTGTTCGGCCGTCACGGCCGCGGTCGCCGCGCTGTTCCCGCTGGTCGCGCTGGGCAGCACACAGACCGGGCGGCAGAGCTCCTGGATCGCCCGACCGGACGGCTGGGGCCTGCTCGACATCTGGTCGCAGCTGTTCTACTCCGGTCTGTGCGCCGGGGCGCTGATGCTGCTCGTCGCCCTGGCGTTCGGGCAGCGTCGGGACGCCGTCGCCTTCTGCCTGGTCTCGGCGCTGGTGCCCCCGCTGGTGATCTGGACGGTGTCCCAGGGCGGGATGTCGTACTTCTACTTCCGCTACATGCTGTTCACCCTGCCGGCCCTCGCGGTGCTGGCCGGAGCCGGGCTCGCGGCCGCCGCCCGGACCCGGCCGGCGATCGCCTCGGTGCTCGCCGCCCTCACGCTGCTCACCCTGCCCGAACAGCTCGCCCTGGGCGAGCCGCTGGCGCACTACTGGACCGGCGGCCCCGACTACGCGGCGGCCGCCCGGACCATCAGCCGCTACTACGCGCCGGGCGACGCGATCGTCTACGACCGGGACGAGGAGGCGGGCATGTTCCCCCTCGGCGTCCGCTACTACCTGCCCCGCGACCTCGTGCTGCGCGACGTCTTCCTCGACGAGCCGGCCGTCAGCCGCGACGACCTGCTGTCGACGGACTGTCCGCAGCCGGAGAAGTGCCTGCGCGGCGAGAAGCGCATCTGGCTGGTGGTGATGGGCGACCAGAACGATCCGTTCGACGGCCTGCCGCCGCTCCAGGCCGCTGCCCTTCGCGCCCATTACACCGCGTACGGGGCGGATCGCCCGGGTGGACTGACGGTGGCCCTGCTGCTGCGGACGAAGTGACGCGGCGGTATTCAGTACGCAAAGAACCGGTCATTCAGCAGCCGCACATCCACGGGCCCCGCACAGGACACGTCGAGGCCAGCCAGGGGCGGAAGAAGTGAGGTGCAGATGTCCTCACGCTTCAGCCCGGCACAGGAGACCGTCATGACCGCCATGCCCGCCTCGCCCCCCGCAGTGGCCGCCCCGGCCGGAGGATCCGGCTATCTGGTCTCGCTCGCCCGCGACCAGGACGACGTCCGAGCCGCTCAGCGCCTGCGGCACCAGGTGTTCGCAGGCGAGCTGGGCGCCCGCCTGGACGGCCCCGAACCGGGCCTGGACGTGGACGCCTTCGACGCCTACTGCGATCACCTTCTCATACGCGACGGCGCCACCGGCGAGGTGGTCGGCACCTACCGGCTGCTGCCGCCCGAGCGGGCCGCGGTCGCCGGACGCCTTTACTCCGAGGGCGAGTTCGACCTCGGACCGCTCGCTTCGATCCGGCCCGGACTGGTCGAGGTCGGCCGCTCCTGTGTGCACCCCGACCACCGGGACGGCGCGGTCATCGGCCTGATCTGGGCCGGGATCGCCCGCTACATGGTCGAGCGCGGCCACGAGTGGCTGGCGGGCTGCTGCTCCGTCCCGCTCGCCGACGGCGGCGCGCTGGCCGCGGCGACCTGGGACCGGGTGCGCGAGAAGCACCTGGCGCCCGAGGAGTTCCGGGTGCGGCCGCTGCGGCCCTGGACCGCGCCCGCGGGCCTGACCCTGCCCGCGCGCACCGAACTGCCCGCCCTGCTGCGCGGCTACCTCCGGCTCGGCGCCTGGGTGTGCGCCGAGCCCGCCCACGACCCCGACTTCGGGGTCGCCGACCTGTACGTGCTGCTGTCGATGCGCCGGGTCAACGAGCGCTACCTGCGGCACTTCCTCTCGCTCGTCCCGGCCTGATGAGCGTCTGGCTGCCCAGCGCGCCCTGCACCCCCGGGGCGTGCGTGGAGCCGACGGGCTCCGCCACCGCCGTACCGCGGGCCGTACTGCGGACGACGGCGATGACGGTGCTGCTGCTCGCGGGGATCACGCTGGTGCCGCTGGGCCGGTGGATCCCCGCGGAGGCGATACGCCGGTGGAGCCGGTGGATCGTACGGGCCGCCGGGGTGCGGATCCGGGTCACCGGCCCGGCCGCGCCCACCGGCGGGCTGCTCCTGGTCGCCAACCACATCTCGTGGCTCGACATCCCGCTGCTCGCCGCCGTGCGGCCCGCCCGGATGCTGGCCAAGGCGGAGATCCGGCAGTGGCCGGTGGCTGGCCCGCTGGCCGCGGGCGGCGGTGTGCTGTTCATCGACCGCGACCGGCTGCGGGCCCTGCCCGACACCGTGGCCCGCATGGCGGACGTGCTGCGGAGCGGCGGGGCGGTCGCGGTCTTCCCCGAGGGCAGCACCTGGTGCGGCCGGGCCCAGGGCGACTTCCGCCGGGCGGCCTTCCAGGCCGCGCTCGACGCGGGGGCGGCGGTCCAGCCGGTGCGCATCCGCTACCGGTTCGCCGGGGGAGCGGCCAGTACGGCGCCCGCGTACGTCGGCGACGACTCGCTGCTCGCCTCGGTGTGGCGGGTGGTGTCGGCGCGCGGGCTGATCGCCGAGGTGGAGGTCCGGCCCGCCCTGCCCGCGGGCGCCCTCGCCGACCGCCGCGACCTCGCCCGCGCGGCGCAGCACAGCCTGGGCGTACGGGCCGGCGGGCACCCCTGACGGCGGCGGCCCTTCCGGTCGGCCGACGGGTGTTCCCGACGGCCGGCGCGCACCCCTGACGGCCGGCGGGCGGCGGGACCGTGTGCGGTCCCGCCACCCCCGCGCCGGACAGGTGCCATGGCACTGCCCCGCGCCCGCGCCACGGCGTCGGCCGGTGCTCCTCCGACGCGCCGGCGAGCGCCGGGAGACCTCCCGGGGCGTGGGACCGTGGAACCGCTGTTCCCGCCCGGCGCCAACGCGCCCCGCCCTTCCCGACACCCGTGCGCCCCGCCGGGCCCGTGCGCCCAGTCCTGCCCGGCGCCCGTGCGCCCCGCCGGGATCGCGCCCGGGCGTGCCTTGATCCCGGGATGCGGGGCGAGGG
>NZ_VJZD01000252.1 GCF_009377175.1 Streptomyces adustus | reverse complement strand
ACGGAGGGCACGGCCACGACGTGGCAGCCGGCGGCCTCGGCCGCCGCGACGCCGGTCGCGGTGTCCTCGACGACCGCGCAGCGGGTGGGGTCCACGCCGAGTCCGGCGGCGGCGAGGAGGTAGGGGTCGGGGTAGGGCTTGGTGCGGGTCACCTCGTCGCCGGCGACGCTCAGGGCGAAGTGCTGGGGGCCGAGCGAGGTGAGGACGCGATCGATGATGCGTCGGTGCGAGGCGGACACCAGGGCGGTGGGGATCTCGTACTCGGCCAGTTCGGCCAGCAGCCGGGCGGCTCCCGGCATCAGCGGCAGGGCCTGGGCGATCCGGGCCTCGAACCCGCTGTTCAGCAGGAGTGTGAGTTCGGCGAGGGCGATGTTCGCGCCGGTGGCCTCGATGAGGAAGCCCGCGCTGCGGGTCATCGGACCGCCCACCACGACATGGCGCCAGGAGTCGTCGAGGGTGTGACCGAGGCCGGCGAAGACCTCGACCTCGACGTCCCACCAGAAGCCCTCGGTGTCCACGAGGGTGCCGTCCATGTCCAGGAGCACCGCCTGGAGGGCTGATCCTTCGGCCGTTCGGGTTCCGAGTGCGGGGACCGTGCTGGTCATCCACGTACCTCCTTGAAGGGACGACCAGGCCGGTTCCCTCACGGGGAACCGGCCTGGAGTGGACCGACCAGTGTACGACTTGTCCGATCAATGTGCGTCGCGGTGTTCACCGCCGGGCGCGTCGCGGGTCCGGGGCCCCGGGTTTCGGGGCCGGTCGGGGGTGGTGTCAGCGGGCGTTGAAGTACGTCGCCTCGGGGTGGTGGATGACGATGGCGTCGGTGGACTGCTCGGGGTGGAGCTGGAACTCCTCCGAGAGGTGGACGCCGATGCGCTCCGGCTGGAGCAGGTCGGCGATCTTGGCGCGGTCCTCCAGGTCGGGGCAGGCGCCGTAGCCGAGCGAGAAGCGGGCGCCCCGGTACTTCAGGGCGAACATGTCCTCGATCTGCGTCGGGTCCTCCCCCGCGAAGCCCAGCTCGGAGCGGACGCGGGCGTGCCAGTACTCGGCGAGGGCCTCGGCGAGCTGCACGGACAGGCCGTGCAGTTCGAGGTAGTCGCGGTAGGAGTCCGCCTCGAACAGCTTGGCGGTCTCCTCGCCGATCCGGGAGCCGACGGTGACGACCTGGAGTCCGACGACGTCGGTCTCCCCCGACTCCTCCGGGCGGAAGTAGTCCGCCAGGCACAGCCGGCGGCCGCGGCGCTGGCGGGGGAAGGTGAAGCGGGTGCGTTCGTTGCCCTGCTCGTCCAGCAGGATCAGGTCGTCGTCCTTGGAGACGCAGGGGAAGTAGCCGTAGACCACGGCGGCTTCCAGCAGGTTGTCGGTCTGGAGGCGGTCCAGCAGTCCGCGCAGCCGCGGGCGTCCCTCGGTCTCGACGAGTTCCTCGTAGCTCGGGCCGTCGCCGGTGCGGGCCTGCTTCAGGCCCCACTGGCCCTTGAACAGGGCGCCTTCGTCGAGCCAGCTCGCGTACTCCTTGAGCTGGATGCCCTTGATGACGCGGGTGCCCCAGAACGGCGGGGTGGGGATCGGGTTGTCGGTGGCCACGTCGGAGCGCACGTGCCCTTCCTCGGGGTGCTCCTCGACCTGCACCGCGGCCGTCGCCCTGACCCTGCGCTGCTTGAGTTCCGGCAGCTTCGCGCCGGGCACGCCGCGCTTGACGCCGACCAGGGCGTCCATGAGGCGCAGGCCCTCGAAGGCGTCGCGGGCGTAGCGGACCTCGCCCTCGTAGATCTCGTGCAGGTCCTGTTCGACGTAGGCGCGGGTCAGCGCGGCGCCGCCGAGGATGACCGGGAAGTCCGCGGCGAGGCCGCGCTGGTTGAGCTCCTCCAGGTTCTCCTTCATGATCACGGTGGACTTCACCAGCAGGCCCGACATGCCGATGACGTCGGCGCGGTGCTCCTCGGCGGCCTCCAGGATCGCCGACACCGGCTGCTTGATGCCGAGGTTGACGACGTTGTAGCCGTTGTTGGACAGGATGATGTCGACGAGGTTCTTGCCGATGTCGTGGACGTCGCCGCGCACGGTGGCCAGCACGATCGTGCCCTTGCCCTCGGTGTCCGACTTCTCCATGTGCGGTTCGAGGTAGGCGACGGCGGTCTTCATGACCTCGGCGGACTGGAGGACGAACGGCAGCTGCATCTGGCCGGAGCCGAACAGTTCGCCGACGACCTTCATGCCGTCCAGCAGGGTGTCGTTGACGATGTCGAGGGCGGGGCGCTCAGCGAGCGCGAGGTCCAGGTCGGCCTCCAGGCCGTTGCGCTCGCCGTCGATGATCCGCCGCTTGAGCCGTTCCTCCAGCGGCAGTGCCGCCAGTTCCTCCGCCCGGCCGGCCTTCAGGGACTTCGCCGTGGCGCCCTCGAAGAGCTGCATGAGCTTCTGGAGCGGGTCGTAGCCCTCGCGGCGCCGGTCGTGGATGAGGTCGAGGGCGGTCTGCACCTGCTCGTCGTCGAAGCGGGCGATCGGCAGGATCTTGGAGGCGTGCACGATCGCCGAGTCCAGTCCGGCCTTGACGCATTCGTCGAGGAAGACGGAGTTGAGCAGGATGCGGGCGGCCGGGTTGAGGCCGAAGGAGATGTTCGACAGGCCCAGCGTGGTCTGCACGTCCGGGTGGCGGCGCTTGAGCTCGCGGATCGCCTCGATGGTGGCGATGCCGTCGCCCCGGGACTCCTCCTGACCCGTACAGATCGTGAAGGTCAGGGTGTCGATCAGGATGTCCGACTCGTGGATGCCCCAGTTCCCGGTGAGGTCCTCGATCAGCCGTTCGGCGATCTCGACCTTCTTCTCGGGGGTGCGGGCCTGGCCCTCCTCGTCGATGGTCAGCGCGATCAGGGCCGCGCCGTGCTCCTGGGCGAGCCTGGTGACCTTCGCGAAGCGGGACTCGGGGCCGTCGCCGTCCTCGTAGTTCACGGAGTTGATCACCGCGCGGCCGCCGAGCTTCTCCAGACCGGCCCGGATGACCTCCACCTCGGTGGAGTCCAGGACGATCGGCAGGGTGGAGGCGGTGGCGAAGCGTCCGGCCAGTTCCTCCATGTCGGCGACGCCGTCGCGGCCGACGTAGTCCACGCACAGGTCGAGCATGTGCGCGCCCTCGCGGATCTGGTCGCGGGCCATCTCCACGCAGTCGTCCCAGCGGCCGTCCAGCATCGCCTCGCGGAACTTCTTGGAGCCGTTGGCGTTGGTCCGCTCGCCGATCGCCAGGTAGGAGGTGTCCTGGCGGAAGGGGACGGTCTGGTAGAGGGAGGCGGCACCCGGCTCGGGGCGCGGCCGGCGCTCGCCCGGGGTGAGGTCGCGGACGCGCTCGACGACCTGGCGCAGGTGCTCGGGGGTGGTGCCGCAGCAGCCGCCGACGAGCGAGAGGCCGTACTCGCGTACGAAGGTCTCCTGGGCGTCGGCGAGCTCGGGCGCGCTCAGCGGGTAGTGGGCGCCGTCCTTGCCGAGGACCGGCAGGCCCGCGTTGGGCATGCAGGCCAGCGGGATGCGGGAGGTGCGGGCGAGATAGCGCAGGTGCTCGCTCATCTCGGCCGGGCCGGTGGCGCAGTTCAGGCCGATCATGTCGATGCCGAGCGGTTCCAGCGCGGTGAGGGCGGCGCCGATCTCCGAGCCGAGCAGCATGGTGCCGGTGGTCTCGACGGTCACCGAGACGATCAGCGGCAGGTCGAGGCCGAGGGCGTCGAGGGCGCGGCGGGAGCCGAGGACCGCGGACTTGGTCTGGAGCAGGTCCTGGGTGGTCTCGACGAGCAGCGCGTCGGCGCCGCCGGCGACCAGGCCCTCGGCGTTGCGCTGGTAGGCGTCGCGCAGGGTGGTGTAGGGGGCGTGGCCCAGGGTGGGCAGCTTGGTGCCGGGGCCCATGGAGCCCAGGATCCAGCGCGGTCGGCCGTCGCGGGCGGTGAAGTCGTCGGCGACCTCGCGGGCGACGCGGGCGCCTGCCTCGGACAGCTCGTACACACGGTCGGCGATGTCGTACTCGCCGAGCGCGGAGTGGTTGGCTCCGAACGTGTTCGTCTCGACGCAGTCCACGCCCACGGAGAAGTAGGCCTCATGGACCGAACGGACGATGTCGGGCCGGGTCACATTGAGGATCTCGTTGCAGCCCTCGAGGTCCTGGAAGTCCTCGAGCGTGGGCTCCTGGGCCTGGAGCATGGTGCCCATGGCTCCGTCGGCGACCACCACACGGGTGGCGAGGGCCTCGCGGAGAGCGGACACACGGGTCCGGCTGTCGGCGGAAAGGGTCGGCGGCACAGAGGCCATGAAGGGGCTCCCTTTTGGTGCGACGGCTGTCGGCTTTGCGCCGCCCCGGGAGTACCGGGAGGGTTCCCTGGGCGGGCGCACCCCGTCAGGGTATCCGGGACCGGGGGCTTATGGTCGGGGCGTCCACGACGCGGACGAGGATGGCGTGCGGGCCACTGCCGGGGGGCGCGTGGCGCAACAGGTATCGACAGACCATTGGCGGGACGTCTGCCTGGACCGGTAGTGTTCGGCATTGCCGAACGTTGGCAGTTTAAGGCCGCGCATTGTCGGTCATGGGGACGGAGGCAGGGACGGCGATGGCACGGAACATCCAGTCGCTCGAACGGGCGGCCGCGATGCTGCGGCTGCTCGCGGGCGGCGAGCGGCGGCTCGGCCTGTCGGACATCGCCTCGGCGCTCGGCCTCGCCAAGGGCACCGCGCACGGCATTCTGCGCACCCTCCAGCTGGAGGGCTTCGTGGAGCAGGACGAGGCCTCCGGGCGCTACCAGCTGGGCGCCGAGCTGTTGCGGCTGGGCACCACGTATCTCGACGTGCACGAACTGCGTGCGCGGGCGCTGGTGTGGACGGACGACCTGGCCCGTTCCAGCGGGGAGAGCGTGCATCTGGGGGTCCTGCACCAGCACGGCGTGCTGATCGTGCATCACGTCTTCCGGCCGGACGACAGCCGGCAGGTGCTGGAGATCGGGGCCATGCAGCCCCTGCACTCCACCGCGCTCGGCAAGGTGCTGTCGGCGTACGACCCGGTGGCGCACAGCGAGGCGATGGAGGCCGACCGCAAGCCGTTCACGGACCGGACCGTGTGCGAGTCGGTGGCGTTCGAGCAGGTCCTGGACCTCACGCGGGCGCGGGGGTACGCGGCCGACGTCGAGGAGACCTGGGAGGGCGTCGCGTCGATCGCCGCGCCCATCCACGACCGGCGGCGCATGCCGGTCGGCGCGGTCGGCATCACCGGGGCCGTGGAGCGGCTGGGCCGGGACGGGGAGCTGCGTCCCGAGCTGATCGCGGCGGTGCGGGACTGCGCCCGCGCGGTCTCGCGGGACCTGGGCGCCGCCCGCTTCTGAGCCGGCGCGACCCCGCGCACGCCCGATTTCAAGGACCGGAACGCCCGGTGGCGCTCCGGTCCTTGCCATGCCCCGGGGTGTACAAAGTGGGGCAAACCCGGACCGTGTGCGCGTCGTCACCGCATCGCCGCGGGCCGGCCTTCCGGCCGGACCGACATCCCCGTTCATCAGTGACGATCGCGAATAACGATCGCGTTTTCGACAACAGAACCCTTGACGCATGCGCGACGCCGGAGCAAGACTCCCGTCCACCGGTCGACATTGTCGAACACCTGACGGCAATACGCGCTAGGGTGTGGCAACGTCCACGGCCGGCATCGCTCTCACCCCCGAGGGCGTCGAACTCCCGGTGGGACCCGGGATTCGGCTTCCTGGACGAAGGACAAAGGAGTCGCGGGTGTCCAGCTCCGACATCTTCATCGGCGAGACCATCGGTACCGCCATACTCATCCTGCTCGGCGGCGGCGTCTGTGCCGCCGTCACGCTGAAGGCCTCCAAGGCCCGCAACGCCGGCTGGCTCGCCATCACCTTCGGGTGGGGTTTCGCCGTCCTCACGGCCGTCTACACCTCGGCCCCGCTGTCCGGTGCGCATCTCAACCCGGCGGTCACGCTCGCACTCGCGATCAAGGACGGCGACTGGAGCAACGTTCCGGTCTACTGGGGCGGCCAGCTCCTGGGCGCCATGATCGGCGCGACGCTGGTCTGGGTCGCCTACTACGGCCAGTTCCAGGCGCACCTGACCGACGAGGAGATCGTCGGCGACCTCGGCGCGCGGACCGCCGAGGTGAAGTCCGTCGAGGCCCGGGAGAGAGGCGCGGGCCCGGTGCTGGGCGTCTTCTCCACCGGCCCCGAGGTCCGCGTGGTCTGGCAGAACCTGGCCACGGAGATCATCGGCACCGTCGTGCTCGTCCTCGCCGTCCTCACCCAGGGCCTCAACGACGCGGGCAACGGTCTGGGCACGCTGGGCGCACTGATCACCGCCCTCGTCGTCGTCTCGATCGGTCTGTCCCTCGGCGGCCCGACCGGCTACGCGATCAACCCGGCCCGTGACCTCGGTCCGCGCATCGTCCACGCCCTCCTGCCGCTGCCCAACAAGGGCGGCTCCGACTGGCGCTACGCCTGGATACCGGTGGCCGGCCCGCTGATCGGCGGTGCGATCGCCGCGGGCATATACAACGTCGCCTTCGCCTGAGAACTCCGGTCCTCCGGACTCCCGCCCCGTGCGCCGCACGCACCGGGAGTCCGGACCCGAAGCACCGCACCTCATCGCACGCGCCGTACGTACCGCCCCCAACCACGCAACTCCCAGGAGCAGACAGTGACCGACGCGCACACCGCCGGCCCGTTCATCGCCGCCATCGACCAGGGCACCACCTCCAGCCGCTGCATCGTCTTCGACCGCGACGGCCGGATCGTCTCCGTCGACCAGAAGGAGCACGAGCAGATCTTCCCCAAGCCGGGCTGGGTGGAGCACGACGCCACCGAGATCTGGACCAACGTCGAGGAGGTCGTCGCCGGAGCCCTCGCGAAGGCCGGCATCACCCGCGACGACATCAAGGCCATCGGCATCACCAACCAGCGCGAGACCACCGTGCTGTGGGACAAGAACACCGGTGAGCCCGTCCACAACGCCCTCGTCTGGCAGGACACCCGCACCGACGCGCTCTGCAAGGAGCTCGGCCGCAACGTCGGCCAGGACCGCTTCCGCCGCGAGACCGGGCTGCCGCTCGCGTCGTACTTCGCCGGCCCCAAGGCGCGCTGGCTGCTCGACAACGTCGAGGGCCTGCGCGAGCGCGCCGAGGCCGGCGACATCCTCTTCGGCACCATGGACACCTGGGTCATCTGGAACCTGACCGGCGGTGTCGACGGCGGCCACCACGTCACCGACGTCACCAACGCCTCCCGCACCATGCTGATGAACCTGCACACGCTGGAGTGGGACCCGAAGATCGCCGAGTCCATCGGCGTCCCGTTGTCGATGCTGCCCGAGATCCGCTCCTCCGCCGAGGTCTACGGCGAGGTCACCGGCGGCCGGCTGGGCGAGCTGCTCGGCGGCATCCCGGTCGCCTCGGCGCTCGGCGACCAGCAGGCGGCCCTGTTCGGCCAGACCTGCTTCTCCGAGGGCGAGGCCAAGTCCACGTACGGCACCGGCACGTTCATGCTGATGAACACCGGCGAGAAGATCATCAACTCCTACTCGGGCCTGCTGACCACGGTCGGCTACCGCATCGGCGACCAGAAGCCGGTGTACGCCCTGGAGGGTTCGATCGCCGTCACCGGTTCGCTGGTGCAGTGGATGCGCGACCAGATGGGCCTGATCTCCACCGCCGCCGAGATCGAGACGCTCGCGCTGAGCGTCGAGGACAACGGCGGCGCCTACTTCGTACCGGCCTTCTCCGGTCTGTTCGCCCCGTACTGGCGCTCCGACGCCCGCGGTGTGATCGCCGGTCTGACCCGGTACGTCACCAAGGCGCACCTCGCGCGCGCCGTCCTGGAGGCCACGGCCTGGCAGACCCGTGAGATCACCGACGCCATGACGAAGGACTCGGGCGTCGAGCTCACCGCGCTCAAGGTCGACGGCGGCATGACCTCCAACAACCTGCTGATGCAGACCCTCGCCGACTTCCTGGACGCCCCCGTGGTGCGTCCGATGGTCGCCGAGACGACCTGCCTCGGCGCCGCCTACGCCGCCGGTCTCGCCGTCGGCTTCTGGACCAACACCGACGACCTGCGCGCCAACTGGCGCCGGGCCGCCGAGTGGACCCCCCGCATGGACGCGGAGCACCGCGACCGTGAGTACAAGAGCTGGCTCAAGGCCGTCGAGCGGACCATGGGCTGGCTCGAGGACGAGGAGTAAGAACCACCGATGACCAGTCAGCCCACCCTGCAGTCCGTGCCTGCCCTCGGTACGCGCCCGGCCGCCGGCTCGAACCCGAGCCGTGCCGAGACCCGAGAGCAGCTCTCCAAGGCGTCGTACGACCTTCTCGTGATCGGCGGCGGCATCCTGGGCATCTCCACCGCCTGGCACGCCGCGCAGTCCGGTCTGCGGGTGGCTCTGGTCGACTCCGGCGACTTCGCCGGTGCCACCTCCTCCGCCTCCTCCAAGCTGCTCCACGGCGGTCTGCGCTACCTCCAGACCGGCGCGGTGAAGCTGGTGGCGGAGAACCACTTCGAGCGCCGTGCGGTCTCCCGCCAGGTGGCCCCCCACCTGGCGAACCCGCTCACGTTCTACCTCCCCGTGTACAAGGGCGGGCCGCACGGCGCTGCGAAGCTCGGGGCGGGCGTCTTCGCCTACTCCGCGCTCTCCGCGTTCGGTGACGGCGTGGGTCACCTGCTCAGCCCGGCCAAGGCCGCGCAGGACGTGCCCGAGCTGCGCACCGACAACCTCAAGGCCGTCGCCGTCTACGGCGACGACCAGATGAACGACTCCCGGATGGCGCTGATGACGGTCCGCGCGGCCGTCGAGTCGGGCGCCGTCGTCCTCAACCACGCCGAGGTCACCGGGTTGCGTTTCACCCGGGGCCGGGTGACGGGCGCCGAGCTGCGCGACCGGCGCTCCGGTGACGAGTTCGGCGTGAACGCCCGGCTGGTGCTGAACGCGACCGGCCCGTGGGTGGACCATCTGCGGCGGATGGAGGACGCCGGTGCCGCGCCGTCGATCCGGCTGTCGAAGGGCGCGCATCTGGTCCTGAAGCGGACCGCGCCGTGGAAGGCCGCGCTGGCCACGCCCATCGACAAGTACCGCATCACCTTCGCCCTGCCCTGGGAGGACATGCTGCTGCTGGGCACGACCGACGAGGAGTACGAGGGCGACCCCGCGGACGTCGCGGTCAACGACAGGGACACGGCCCAGATCCTCGACGAGGCCGCGTTCTCCATCCGGGACCAGCAGCTCGACCGTGACCTCATCACGTACGCCTTCGCGGGTCTGCGGGTGCTTCCGGGCGGTCCGGGCGACACCGCCAAGGCCAAGCGCGAGACGGTGGTGACCGAGGGCAGGGGCGGCATGCTGTCCGTCGCGGGCGGCAAGTGGACCACCTTCCGGCACATCGGCCGTACGGTGATGCGCAAGCTCCAGGAGCTGCCGGGGCACCCGCTCGGCGACGACTTCGAGCCGGTCGCCTCGCTGCCGAAGAAGCTGCCGCTGCCGGGGGTCGCCAACCCGCGCGCGGTCGCCCACCGGCTGCTCACCGACCGTCCGGCGCCGGGGCCGCGGATGGCGGCGGACACCGCCCGGCACCTGGCCACCCACTACGGTTCGCTGGCCTTCGACATCGCCCGGCTGGCGAACGAGGACCCACGGCTGGGCGAGCGCGTGCACCCGGACGCGCCGGAGATCTGGGCGCAGGTCGTCTACGCCCGGGACCACGAGTGGGCCCAGACGCCGGACGACGTGCTGCGCCGTCGTACGACGCTCACGATCCGGGGTCTGGCCACGGACGAGGTCCGGGCGAAGGTCCAGGACGTCCTCGACGCGGAGTAGGCCCGTCGTCGGCTCCGCCTGACCGGGACCGGCGCGGGACCTGCGCCCGCGGCCGTGGCAGGGGCGGCTCCGCATCACCGGAGCCGCCCCGCCTCCATGGGCGGTCCGTGATCGACGACTTGGGCGCGCCGGGCGGGGCGGGCCTCCATAATGCCCCTGAGACCTCGGATGTCTCGGATGCCTGAGCGACAGGGGGCCCTGCCATGGCAGTCACCGACGAGGCGATCGAGAAGATCAAGGACATGATCGTCTCCGGGGCGCTGCGCCCGGGTGACCGGCTGCCGAAGGAGAGCGAACTCGCCGCCGGTCTGGGGTTGTCGCGCAACTCGCTGCGGGAGGCGGTGCGCGCGCTGTCGCTGATCCGGATCCTGGACGTACGGCAGGGCGACGGCACCTATGTGACCAGTCTGGACCCGCAGTTGCTGCTGGAGGCGATGAGTTTCGTCGTCGACTTCCACCGCGACGACACGGTGCTGGAGTTCCTCTCCGTGCGGCGCATCCTGGAGCCGGCCGCCACGGCGATGGCGGCCCCGCGGATCGGCGAGGAGCAACTGGACGCGCTCTCGGCCCGGTTGGACGCGCTCGGCGCGGCCCCCTCGGTGGAGGAACTCGTCGCCTGCGACCTGGAGTTCCATCGGGACATCGTGCGCAGCGCGGGCAACTCGGTGCTGTGCTCGCTGCTCGACGGTCTGTCAGGTCCCACCACCCGGGCCCGGATCTGGCGCGGGCTGACCCAGCAGGACGCCGTCGCCCGCACGCTGCGCGAGCATCGGGCGATCCTGGCCGCGCTGCGCGACCGGGACGCGGAGGCGGCGCGTTCCTGGGCGACCGTGCACATCGCGAGTGTGGAGCAGTGGCTGCGCAACACGCTGTGAATCTCCTGTGGATCCGAGGTGTGGAACGCGCGCGGCCGACGGCCGTCGGGGGTGTTCAGGGGTGGTGATCGGGGCAGTGATCCGTTCACTCCCCCGCGCAAGGGGGCTGCGGGCGCCCCCGCCGCACGCCGTAAGGTTGGGACGTACGCGAGGGCACGTCGGAAGGAGGCGCTGGGTGATCGAGCTCGAGGGGGTTCCCGAGCTGATCGACCCGGTCATGGTGGCCGCGTTCGAGGGCTGGAACGATGCCGGCGACGCCGCTTCCACCGCGGTCGCGCATCTGGAGAAAGAGTGGAAGGGCGAGGTGTTCGCGGCGCTCGACGCCGAGGACTACTACGACTTCCAGGTGAACCGGCCCACGGTGTGGATGGATGCCGGCGTGCGAAAGATCACTTGGCCGACGACGAGGCTGTCGGTGGTCCGGGTCGGCGGCGAGAAGCCGCGTGACCTGGTGCTGGTCCGCGGCATCGAACCGTCCATGCGCTGGCGCTCGTTCTGCAACGAGCTGCTCGGCTTCGCGCACGAGCTGGGCGTGGAGCTGGTGGTGATCCTGGGCGCCCTGCTCGGCGACACCCCGCACACCCGTCCGGTCCCGATCAGCGGGACCACGTCCGACCCGGATCTGGCGCAGCGCATGGATCTGGAGGAGACCAAGTACGAGGGCCCGACGGGCATCGTCGGCGTCCTCCAGGAGGCGTGCACGCACGCGGGTGTGCCGGCGGTGTCGCTGTGGGCCGCCGTCCCGCACTACGTGTCGCAGCCGCCCAACCCGAAGGCCACGATGGCCCTGCTCAACCGGCTGGAGGACCTCATCGACGTGCGCATCCCGCTGGGCGAACTGCCCGAGGACGCGCGCGCCTGGCAGGTGGGGGTGGACCAGCTGGCCGCCGAGGACAGCGAGGTCGCCGAGTACGTGCAGACGCTGGAGGAGGCCCGGGACACCGCGGAGCTGCCGGAGGCGTCCGGCGAGGCGATCGCCCGCGAGTTCGAGCGGTATCTGCGGCGGCGCGACGGCGGCGGACCGCCCGGGGGCCCCGGGGGCCACGCCACGGAGGGCGGTGACGGGCCGTCGTCGCCGGGTTCCTATCTGCGCGACAGCCCCAGTGAGCGGACCCGGCCGCCGAAGCCCCCGAAACCGAGCGCGGACGACGAGGATTCGTCGGAGGACTGACCGCGCGGACCCTGGCCGGTGTAACGAGGATCCGGATCCTGAGCGGCGTACGGGGATCCGGATCCTGAGCGCATACATACGACAGGGGCGCTTCCTCCGCGAGGAGGAAGCGCCCCTGTCGTACGTCGGCGACCGCTACAGGGCGACGCCCAGCAGCGCGTCGACGGCGCGGGACACCAGGCCGGGGGCCGTGATGTCCGTACCGCCCCGCTCCTGCTGCGCGGCGGCCCAGCGGTCCACGGCCAGCAGCGCGGCCGGGGCGTCGAGGTCGTTCGCGAGGGCCTCGCGGATCTCCTCGACGAGGGCGTCCGCGGACGGTCCGTCGGGACGGGAGACGGCCGCGCGCCAGCGCCCGAGCCGGGCCTCGGCGGCCGGCAGCACCTCGTCGGTCCACTCCCAGTCGCGACGGTAGTGGTGGGCGAGGAGGGCGAGGCGGATGGCGGCCGGGTCGACGCCGTCGCGCCGCAGGCGCGAGACGAAGACGAGGTTGCCCCGCGACTTGGACATCTTCTCGCCGTCCAGGGCGACCATGCCGGCGTGGACGTACGCCTTGGCCATGGGGAACTCGCCGGTCAGCACCTGGGCGTGCGAGGCACCCATCTCGTGGTGCGGGAAGACGAGGTCGGAGCCGCCGCCCTGGACGTCGAAGCCCATGCCGAGGTGGTCGAGGGCGATGGCGACGCACTCGATGTGCCAGCCGGGCCGCCCGCGCCCGAGCGAGCCGCCGTCCCAGCTGGGCTCGCCGTCCCGGGCGGCCATCCACAGCATGGGGTCGAGCGGGTTCTTCTTGCCGGACCGGTCGGGGTCGCCGCCGCGTTCGGCGGACAGCAGCCGCATGGCGGCGGCGTCGAGGTGGGAGACCTTGCCGAAGTCGGGGTCGGACTCGACGGAGAAGTAGACGTCGCCTTCGAGCTCGTAGGCGGCGCCCTGGTCCCGGAGCCGCTCGACGAGCGGCACGATGCCGGGTATGGCCTCGACGGCGCCTATGTAGTGCTGCGGCGGGAGCATCCGCAGCGCGGTCATGTCCTCGCGGAAGAGGGCCGTCTCCTGTTCGGCGAGGGCGACCCAGTCGACGCCGTCCCGCTGCGCGCGCTCCAGCAGCGGATCGTCGACGTCGGTGACGTTCTGGACGTAGTGAACCTGCCGCTTGGTGTCGAGCCACACGCGCTGCACCAGGTCGAACGCGTTGTAGGTCGCCGCGTGACCCATGTGGGTGGCGTCGTAGGGCGTGATGCCGCAGACGTAGATACGGGCGACGGGACCGGGGGCGAGGGTGACCAGACCGCCGGTCGCGGAGTCGTGGATCCTCAGGTCGCGGCCCTGACCAGGCAGGGCGGGGACCTCGGAAGCGGGCCAGGCATGCATGTCATGAGCCTAACCGGACGGAAGTTGCGCATACGAACCGGAGCGGGCCGTATGGCCGGGAAGGCCTTCTTGCGCACCGGCGGCACGGTGTGCTCGGGCCTACGACTGTGCTCGACCACACATCCGGGCCCACACATCCGGGCCCACGCGTCCGGGCCGCCGGTGGCGGCGGACCGGGCGGCTCGGGAGGGGAGCGGGGC
>NZ_VJZD01000251.1 GCF_009377175.1 Streptomyces adustus | reverse complement strand
GGGGAGAGGAGTGGAACCGGGCGCGCCCGGGCGGGCCGGGGCTAGACGGCCATGCCGTACACGATGGTGAACAGTGTGCCGAGCGAGCCGATGATGAAGACGCCGGTGAGGCCCGCGATGATGAGGCCCTTGCCCTGTTCCGCGCTGAACGTGTCACGCAGCGCGGTCGCGCCGATACGCTGCTTGGCGGCACCCCAGACCGCGATGCCGAGACAGAGCAGGATGGCGACCGCCATCACCACCTCGATCATCACCTTGGCCTCGTTGCCCAGGCTGCCGAAGGGGCCCCAGTCCGGAGCGATCCCGCCGATGATGGTGTTGATGTCTCCCTTGTCGGCCGCAAAGAGCATGTAAGTCACCGCCCCTGGTGGGTAGTTCCGAGGCCCCTGCGGTGTGCAGAGGTCAGCCCTCATTGTCGCTGACAACGGCGCCTGCGTATGTCGACTTGGCGTCATTGGTTGGCGGGTTTCGTACGGAGGCCTGGCTGGGGATCGTTTGGTGACTCTGTGTATCACGGCAGGTCACGCCGGGCAATGAAGTCAGACCGGAACCCGAGGTGTGGTTCCGTCGTTGTCCCTTTTTCGTGTCGGTGTTCCCGGGGTGAAGGCTATCGGCAACGGCGAACGGGCCGCGGCTGGGTGCCGCGGCCCGTTCGCCCCTGGCCACCTGGCCCCCACGGCCCAAGGCGGCGCGCTGTGCTGACCGTTCGTCAGCCGGTGAAGGCGGCTACGCCTTCCGGAGTGCCCCAGCCGGTGGGGCCGTCGTAGCCGGACTTGGCGGTGCACAGGTAGCTGGAGGAGCAGCTGCCGTTGCTGCCACTGGTGACGTCGTTCAGAGCGGAGGTGCCGGCCGAGTTGTAGGGGAACTTCGCCGGGTACGAGCCGCTGGACGGGGTGCCGCCGAGGGCGTAGACGCCCGCGATGATCGGGGCCGAGGCGCTGGTGCCGCCGAAGGTGTACCACCCGGCCGTGATGCCGTAGGAGTCGTAGACGGAGACGCCGGTCGCCGGGTCGGCCACGGCCGCGACGTCGGCGATGGTGCGCTTGGTGCAGCCGGTGTCGGTCTGCCAGGTCGGCTTGGCGTCGTAGGAGGAGCAGCCGGAGCCGGTGCCCTCGGAGCTGCTGGTGTTCCAGACGGTCTCGGTCCAGCCGCGGGTGGTCGAGGAGGTGGACAGGGCGGTGCCGCCGACCGCGGTGACGTACTTGGAGGCCGCCGGGTACTCGGCGCCGTAGCCCTCGTCGCCGGCGCTGACGGTGATGGCGACGCCGGTGTGGTTGAAGTACGAGGAGTCGTAGCTGGTGTCGGAGGAGGACTCCGAGCCGCCGTAGCTGTTGGAGACGTACTTCGCGCCCAGGATGACCGCCTCGTTCACCGCGGTGCCGAGGTTGGCCATGGTGGCGGACTTGGCCTCGACCAGCAGGATGTTGCACTTGGGGCAGATCGCGCTGGCCATGTCGAGGTCCAGGGAGATCTCCTCGGCCCAGCCGCTGTCGGCGGAGGGCAGCGACGTGGTGGAGCCGGTCTGGCTGACCTTCTTGAAGCAGCCGTTGGCGACCGTGCAGGCGGACAGGCCGTAGTACGAGCGGTAGGTCGCGAGGTCGGCCGCGGCGTTCGGGTCGTCGTAGGCGTCGACGATCGCGATGGTCTCGCCGGAGCCGTTGGAGGCGGCGGCCGAGGTCAGTCCGTAGGCGGACTGGAGGTTGCTCGGGCCGTAGCCGGAGGGGGTCGAGGCGTCCGCGGACTTCGGTGTGACGCCGGTGACCTGGGCCTGGTGCTTCTGGAAGGCGGTGAGGCCGCCGGTGACCCGGAAGGAGTTGCAGGCCAGTTCGCCCGCCTTGTGGGGCGTGGCGCAGGGGGTCGCGGCCCAAGTCGCCTTGGACGAGGCGACTTTCGCGGTGGCCATGGGGGTGGCGCCGGCGTGGGCCGCGGTGCCGAGTCCGGCGAGCACGAGCGCCGCGGTGCCGAGGGCCGCGGAGCCGATGCGGCGCCATCTGCCGCGTATGGCGGGCGTGCTGGGGGGTGACGTACGCAACGGACTGCCTCCTGGGAGTGGTTGACAGGGGCGGTGCGGGTGGTCGTGATGCCACCGGTACGTGGTCCCCGGCAGCGGGCGGCGGCCCGCCGACGACTCTGACTTGTTGAGTACGCGACAACAAGGCGGGTCTTGGAATCCTGACTTCCGCCTTACGAACGCGGGGTGGCGCTTACCGCTCGATGGCGGGTGGATGGACGGGCGATGGCGGGGTCTTGACCAGGTGCACAGGGCGTGCACAGAGTCCCGCTCAGGCGCGGGCGGCCCACACGTGCAGGCTGTCGTACGCGGTCCCGTACGTGTACCAGCGTCCGGCGCCGAGCGGGGCGGGCGGACTGGTCACCGGCAGCGGGTAGCCGACCGGCTCGGGCTCCGCGGGGCCCTGGGGTGCGGCCCCGACCAGCCAGTGCCTGCCCTCGCCCCACTCCTCGTCGCTCTCGACGGTGGAAGCCAGCACGGTGGTGTCGTCGACGAAGCCGCCCGCCCAGTCCCAGTAGGGCTCGGCCTCGTCGTTGTCCGGCTCGGCGTCCGGGTGCCGGGGCGCGGACGTCCCGGCGTCCCACCGCGCCACGACGGCGCCGCTCGCGGTCTCGTGCACGGCGAGCGTGTTCTGGTCGTGGTCGACGGTCAGGAAGCGGCTGCCGGACGGGTTCACGTCCAGCAGGACCAGGTCCTGTCCCTCGAAGTACGCGACGGCCAGGCGTTCGCCGTCGAAGTGGCCCCACCTCAGCGGTGCCCCGTCCTGTCCCTCCCCGATGCTCAGGCCCATCCGGGCGGGATCGGGATGCGGCACGTGCACGCTGCCCGCCGCCGCGGCCTGCGCGTCCGCCCGCGCGAGCACGCGGCCGTCCGCGGCGTCGAGTACCAGCCACTCGTCCACGGCGTCCGGGTCCGGCTCGCCCGCGTCGAGCAGCGGGCCGCGCACATGCGCCCACACCAGCCGCCCGTCCGGGGAGAAGGCGGCGGAGCCGCGGTCCGGGTGCGGCCAGCCGCCGTGCCGCACCTCCCAGCGCACGCTTCCCTCGGCGTCCACCGCGCGCACGGCGTCCCGGCCCGTGAAGACGGCCAGGTCCGCGTCGGGTGCCACCGTGTGCGACCCGGACCGCCGGGGCCACGGCGCCGGGAACCGGAGCGTCCGCGTGACGCCGAAGGCGTCGTCCAGCAGCTGCACCACCAGTTCCCCGTCACCGCGCTGGAGCAGTGCCGGGCACCCGCCCAGGTGCACCAGCTGCGGGGCGTCCGCCTCGGCGGCGGGCAGGGGGGCGGTCAGAGTGGCGACGAGTTCGGGCACGGTGGGTTCCTCGGACGGCCTGGACGACTTCGTGGAGGCAATGCTGCGCCTGCGCGGGGGAGCGGCGGCGGGCGGGGCCCGTACGGCCGAGTGACTCGCGTCACTCGTCGGGGCGGTCCCGAAACCCGGAACACCGGTGCTGTGGGGGGCCGGTGCGTCCCGGGGAGTGAAACGGCTGGGGGCCGAGTGCCGCGGGCAGCGCAGGCGGTTCGAGGGGACACCCAGTACGGTGGATGGAATGCCGAGCCGGAGCCGGAAGGACGGAGAGGTTTCCCCTCGTCTGCACAGGACAGGTGGGCCCCGATGAAGCGCACTCCACGCCCTCGCCGCACACCGCGCGCGCTGCACCCCCGCAAGCGCGTCCTCTTCGGTGCGCTGGTGCTGCTGGCCGCCGCGTCCGCCTCGGCCTCCGCCTCCACCGCGGACGACGGCACCGGGCCCCTCGGGATGACCGCCGTGGCCACGCAGACGGCGCCCGCCGACCGGGTGGGAGCGCTGTTCCCCGCCGGCAGCGCCACCCGTCTCACCGGCAGCCACTTCTGCACCGCCTCCGTCGTGCACAGTCCGCACCACGACCTCATCGCCACCGCGGCGCACTGCCTCGACGGCCAGGGCGACACGCTCCTCTTCGTGCCGGGGTACCGGGACGGCACGGCCGCGCACGGGGTGTGGACGGTCCGCCGGCGGTTCCTGCCCGACGGATGGGCCTCGGGCAAGGACGAGGACAGCGACCTCGCCTTCGCCGTCGTCGAGCCGCAGGGCGGCAAGGCCGTCGAGGACGTGGTCGGCGCGAACCGGTTCGCCGCCGGGCTGGCCACCGGGGCGACCGCGGTGACCGTCACCGGCTACCCCGACTCCCGCGAGGTGCCGGTCAGCTGCACCAACAAGCCCATCGCGCACAGCCCCACCCAGCAGCGCGTCGACTGCCCCGCCTTCAGCGGCGGCACCAGCGGCAGTCCCTGGGTGAACGGCGAGGGGCAGCTCGTCGGCGTGCTCGGCGGGCACGAGCAGGGCGGGGACACCGACGACATCTCCTACAGCGTGGTGTTCACCGACGAGGCCGCGGAGCTCTACCGGGACGCGGCCGGTACCTCCTGACGGCGCCCGGCACCTCCTGACGGCGCCCGGCACCTCCTGACGGCGGTCGGTACCTCCTGACGGCGCCCGGCATGCCATCCCCCTCGCGCGGGCCCGGTCCGGACGCCCGACAGCGCCCGTCCCGGATGTCCGACCAGCGGCAAACGGCCATCGACGCGCACATACGCGTCGACCTTTCCCATGATCACCCCGCGTCGCGGGGGCCGCCCCTAGACTGACCGCGGCGGACTCCCGGTCGGCGAGGGGCGGTTGACGGTGCGTAGGACGTGGGTCGTGGTGACCGCGGTCGCCGGTGCCGGGCTCGCCTTCGTGATGCTGCTGGTCGTCGGCGTGTACGTCGTCGCCGGGAACATCGCCGACCAGGCGGGCGGCGGGACCAGGGCGCTGGCCAAGGGCGCCGTACCCGCGGCGTATCAGACACTCGTTCAGAAATGGGGCAATCTCTGCCCCGCCCTCAACCCGGCCCTGCTGGCGGCCCAGTTGTACCAGGAGAGCGGGTTCAACCCGAACGCGAAGAGCCAGGCGGCCGCGCAGGGGATAGCGCAGTTCATCCCCGGCACCTGGGCCACCCACGGCATCGACGGGGACGGGGACGGGGACCGTGACGTCTGGGACCCGAACGACGCGATTCCGTCAGCCGCTTCGTACGACTGCCAGCTCGCCTCCTATGTGAAGGACGTGCCGGGGAACGTCACGGACAACATGCTCGCCGCCTACAACGCGGGGGCGTACGCGGTCATCAAGTACGGGGGCGTGCCGCCGTACTCGGAGACCCGCAACTACGTGAAGACGATCACGACCCTGGAGGAGTCCTTCGCCGCGCCCGTCACCCGGGTCGATCCGTCGAGGCAGGCCGCCGGGGCGATCTACTACGCGCAGAAGAAGCTCGGCACGCCCTATCTCTGGGGCGGCAACGGCACCGCCGACCAGGGCGGACGCTTCGACTGCTCGGGGCTGACCAAGGCCTCGTACGCCAGTGTGGGGATCACGTTGCCGCGGGTGGCCAACGACCAGTACAACGCCGGGCCGCACCCCGAGCGGAACGAACTGCTGCCCGGGGACCTGGTGTTCTTCTCCCACGACCTCAGCGACTCGCGGGCCATCCACCACGTGGGCATCTACGTGGGCGGCGGGTACATGATCGACGCGCCCCGGACGGGCGCCGTGATCCGGTTCGACCCGATCGACAACTCCGAGTATTTCGGGGCCACCCGGGTCACCGAGGATGGCGCGAAAGCGCTGCCCACCAGGGTGTGAACCGAGTGTGAACCCACCCCCTGAGCTGCGAGGACGTGTCTCTCTTCGATAACGTCTGCGTGATCATTCGGTGGAGTGTGGAACGTATTCACCAGGGCCGTGCGTTCCTGTTGACGTAGTCCGGTGGGCGGTGGACGGCAGCCGACGGTCGGCGGTCGTCACATGTCGGATGTGTGGATGAGCGTACGGCGAGCGGAAGCGGATCTGCGGGCCACGGGGGTGGGCAGGAGCGGGCGCACGAGCGGTGCGTCCGTGGGGAACGACGAAGGGGCCGCAGCGCCATGGCTGGACTCGCTGAATCCGGGTCGAACCCCGACGTCGACCTGCTCTACGACATCAACGGTCTGGCCGGGAGCACACCGCACTGGTTCGACCGCGGCGTCGCGTTCGTCGGCGAGTACGGACTGCTGCTCGCCATGGTGCTGGTGGTGCTCTGGTGCTGGTCGACCGTGCGGCGGCGGGGCGGGGACGAAGCCGCCTCCGCCGTGGCGGGACTGGTGTGGGCGCCGCTGGCGGCCGGCATCGCGGTCCTGGTGAACGTGCCGATCCGGGGGTTCGTGCAGCGGCCCCGGCCCTTCCTCGACCACCAGGGACTCGACGTCCTCGTCTCCGGCAAGACCGACTACTCGTTCGTGAGCGACCACGCCACCATCACCATGGCGATCGGTGTCGGCCTGTTCGTCACGAACCGCAGGTTCGGACTCCTGGGGATCGCGCTGGCGATGCTGGAAGGCTTCTGCCGCGTCTACATGGGCGTGCACTATCCGACCGACGTCGTCGGCGGGTTCGCGCTCGGCACGGCCGTGGCCCTGCTCCTGTCGCCGCCGGCCATGCTGATGCTCACGCCGCTGATGAAGGCCGTGGATCGGTCGCCGAGGGCCGGAGTGCTGATCCGGCGCCGGTCGGCCGGGGACGAACGGGACGCGGTGGTCCCGGAGCCGCGCAGTGCGTCGTCGTCGGAGGCGGAACGCGACCTCGCGGCCTGAGCCGGGGACCCGAGCGCCCTGGCGTTCGAGCGCCCGAGTGCCCGAGGTGCCCGAGCGCCCGATCACCGGGCGCTCCTCTCCCGGGGTCGGCTACAGCGCCTGCGGGTAGCTGAAGAAACGGTTCGGGTCGTAGGTCTTCTTCACCTGGGCCAGGCGCGTCGCCGCGGCGCCGTAGTACGCCTGCCGCCAGTTCGTCAGGGTCGGGTCCGTGTAGTTCTGGTAGGCGGCGCCCGAGGCGTACGGCTTCATCGCGTCATGGGCCTGGTTCAGCCAGGACTGGGCCGTGCTGCCCGAAGTCCCGGCCCGCCAGGACACTATGTACTGCGCCAGCATGCGTGAGCGGCGGTGCACGAAGGCCGTGGCCGTGGGGGAGACCCGGTTGACCGCGCCGCCGAGGGCGGTCAGGGCGATGCTGCCCGCGCCGCCGCGCGTGGCGGCGATCCGGGCGAGGAGGGTCTGGACGCCGGCCGTGGACAGGGAGCGGTCGAAGAAGTCCGAGCGCGCCGCGTACGTCTCCCGGCCCAGCGCGCCCTGCGCGGAGCGACCCGGGGTCGAGCCCGGCAGATGGCACTGGGCGTCGGCGGAGAAGGAGGAGCAGCCGGCGTAGATCTCCATCGCCTCCTCGTAACCGCGGCGGCGCAGCGAGACGCTGCGGGCCGGGGCGCCGACCCGGTCGGCGAGGCGGTCGACGGCGTTCTGGAGCTCGCCGTACGTGCCGAGGGAGAAGGCCGCCACGGAGACCGTGGGCGTACCGCCGGAGCTTTCCAGGTGCAGGGAGGACCAGATCTCGTCCGGCTGGGACGGGCCCCACTCCTGCCAGGCCTTCACCACCGCGGCCGCCTTGGCCCACGGCCAGGTCAGATACGCGGTGACGGCCTGCGGGGCGGCATGGGTGCGGAAGCGCAGTTCGGTGACGACCCCGAAGTTGCCGTTGCCCGCGCCGCGCAGGGCCCAGAAGAGGTCCTTGTTCTCGGTGGCGTTGGCGGTCAGCTCCCGGCCGTCCGCCGTGATCAGGGTCGCCTGGGTGAGGCTGTCGCAGGTCAGGCCGTACGCGCGGGAGGCCACTCCGTGGCCGCCGCCCAGCACCAGACCGGAGACGCCCACGGTCGGGCAGGAGCCCGCGGGGATCGTCACGCCCTTCGCCGCGAGCGCACGGTAGACGTCGATCAGCTTGGCCCCGGCGCCGACGACCGCGGAGTTGCCGCTGCTGCGGACCCGGTTGAGCTTGGAGACGTCGAGGACCAGACGGCCGTTGCCCGAGGACCAGCCCGCGTAGGAGTGGCCGCCGTTGCGGATCGACACCTGGATGTGGTGGGCACGGGCGTACGCGAGGGTCGTACGGATGTCGTCCGCGTGGGCGACGTAGGCGACCGCCGCCGGCTTCAGGTCGTCGAAGCGGGTGTTGTAGAGCTGACGGGCCGACTGCCAGCCGTTGTCGCCGGGGCGGATCAACGTGCCGTCCAGGTCATGGGCGAGCGCGGTCCAGTTCGCGGGGGCCGTGTTCGCGGTGGTGCGCAGAGAAGTGGTGGCGGAGGCGGAGGCGTCCGCCGTGGCCGTCCGGCCGGTGCTGCGCGCCGCGCCGCCGGTGCCGCTCTTTCCGCTGTTGCATCCGACTGTCACGACCGCCGCCGCGACGGCCGCGCCGCCTCCGATGAACGCACGCCGTTCCATGTGGCCTCCTGCCCGATCCTGTGGAACCAGACGTGCCTTTCGGCCGGAGGGTTCCCGGGAGGGCGAGAGTACGTCGGCACGGAGCCCGGCGGGGATGCCCGACAGGTGATGTAGGACTCCCGGTGGTTTGCTGGATGGGTATGCCGTCGGGACCTCCACGTGTTCTCCCCGTGAGCGTTCCGTGACCTAACCGCACCGCCTTCAGGGGTTCACCCGCCGTTCACCTGTGGCCGTAGGTCGCGTCACCTGTTCTGCCTAATTTCAGCCTTACCCGATGCGGGGCGCACTTCTTATATGCGTCCGAATCGAGTCAGTCTCCGCACGCCGCCGGACAGGACGGCGGCTCCAGGAAGGAAATTCCTCAGTGAAGCTTCAGCGCAAGAACCGGCGGGCTCTCGCTCTCGGCGCTCTCGCCGTCTCCGGCGCCCTGGCCCTCACGGCGTGCGGCTCCGACGACACGGGCAGCAACGCCAGCGGCACCTCGTCGGCCAGCGCGAACACCGGCAGCGTCAAGTGTGACGACGCCAAGGGGCAGCTGCTCGCGGACGGCTCGTCCGCGCAGAAGAACGCGATCGACGCCTGGGTCAAGCAGTTCACCGCCGCCTGCAAGACGGTGCAGATCAACTACAAGGGCTCCGGCTCCGGCGCCGGTGTCACCGCGTTCACCCAGGGCCAGGTCGCCTTCGCCGGTTCCGACTCCGCGCTGAAGCCCGAAGAGGTCACCGCCTCCAAGTCGGTCTGCAAGGGCGGCCAGGGCATCGACCTCCCGATGGTCGGCGGCCCGATCGCCATCGCGTACAAGCTCGACGGTGTGGACAACCTGATCCTGGACGCCCCCACCCTCGCCAAGATCTTCGACGGCAAGATCGCCAAGTGGAACGACGCCGCGATCAAGGCGCTGAACCCGGGCGTCACCCTGCCCGACCTGAAGATCCAGGCGTTCCACCGCTCGGACGAGTCCGGCACCACGGACAACTTCACCAAGTACCTGATCGCCACCGCGCCGGCCAACTGGAACTACTCCGGCGGCAAGGCCTGGCAGGCCAAGGGCGGCCAGTCGGCGGCCGGCTCCTCCGGTGTCGCCGCGGGCGTCAAGCAGACCAACGGCGCCATCGGCTACATGGAGCTGTCGTACGCCAAGGACGGTCTGGGCACGGTCGCCATCAAGACCGGCGCCTCCGCCCCGGTGAAGGCCTCCTCCGACGGTGCCACCAAGGCCATCGCGGACGCCAAGGTCGTCGGTACCGGCAGCGACCTGGCGCTCAAGATGAACTACACGACCAAGGCCGACGGCGCCTACCCGATCACCCTGGTCACCTACGAGATCGCCTGCGACAAGGGCAACAAGGCCGAGACCCTGGCCGCCACGAAGGCGTTCCTCACCTACATCGCCAGCGAGGAGGGCCAGGGCATCCTCTCGGGCATCGACTACGCCCCCGTCCCCGCCGACATCATCGCCAAGGTTCGCACCACCATCGCGGGCCTGAGCTGATCCACAGGTGAGGTCCGGCCCCGGTAACCGACCCGGGGCCGGGCCGCACCGTCCGGTGCACCGCCGCCATGAGCCGTACCGCGAGGTCGGCTCCGCCGAGCCGCTCCGATCCGAGCGGCTCCGCAGACCGGAGAACCAGATGGATATATCGACACAGAACACTCACGTCCCACCCCCGACGCCCCAGCGCTCCGGGGGTACTCGCAAGCGTGGCGCCGGCGCCACCCGCCGTGGCGACCAGATCTTCCTCGGTCTCTCCCGGGGATCGGGCATCCTGCTGCTGGTGATCATGGCCGCGATCGCGGTCTTCCTCACCTACCGCGCGTCTCTCGCGATCAGCAAGGACGAGGGCAACTTCCTCACCACCTTCGAGTGGAACACCGGCCTTCAGCCGCCGGTCTTCGGTGTCGCGGTGCTGGCCTTCGGCACCGTCGTCTCCTCGATCATCGCCATGGCCATCGCGGTCCCGATCGCCGTCGCCATCGCGCTGTTCATCACGCACTACGCGCCCCGCAAGCTCGGCGGCGCCATCGCGTACGTGGTCGACCTGCTCGCCGCCGTGCCGTCCATCGTGTACGGCCTGTGGGGCGCCCTGATCCTCGTACCGCACATGAACGGCCTGTACGGCTGGCTCAACGACTACCTCGGCTGGACCGGGATCTTCTCCTGGGACGAGGGCGCGCCCCGTGCGATGCTCACCGTCGGCATCCTGCTCGCGATCATGATCCTTCCGATCATCACCAACGTGAGCCGTGAGGTCTTCCGCCAGGTCCCGCAGATGCACGAGGAAGCGGCCCTTGCTCTCGGCGCCACGCGCTGGGAGGTCATCCGCATGTCCGTGCTGCCGTTCGGCCGCTCCGGTGTCATCTCCGCCTCGATGCTCGGCCTCGGCCGCGCGCTCGGCGAGACGATGGCCGTCGCCACCGTGCTCTCCCCGAGCTTCGACATCCAGGCCAGCCTGCTCAACCCGGGCGGCGGAACGTTCGCCCAGAACATCGCCAGCAAGTTCAACGAGGCGACGGAGTTCGGCCGGGACGCGCTCATCGCCTCCGGTCTGGTCCTGTTCGTCATCACCCTGCTGGTCAACGGCGCGGCCCGCATGATCATCGCCCGCCGCAAGGAGTACTCGGGGGCCAACGCATGAGCCACGCAGCCGTCGCCGCCAAGCGGCCCAGCACCCTTCGCGGAGCCACCCTCCCGAACTGGTCGCCGTGGGCCATCGCCGCGGGCTCCCTCGCCGTCGCGGCCGGGATCGGCCTCGCCGCCGACCTCCAGAGCCACATCCAGTGGGGCCTGATCGCCGCCCTGCTGTTCCTCGCCGGCACGTACGGCATCGCCGCGCGCGTCGAGGGACGCCGCCAGGCCAAGGACCGCATCGCGACCTCGCTGGTCTGGGTCGCCTTCGTGCTCGCCGTGATTCCGCTGGTCTCCCTGATCTGGGTGACCGTGCAGCGCGGTGTGAAGGTCCTCGACTTCTACTTCCTGACCCACTCCATGGGTGTGGTCGCCGACTCCGAGCCCGGCGGTGGCATCTACCACGCCATCCTGGGCAGCCTGGAGCAGGTCGCGCTCGCCACCGCCATCGGTGCGCCGATCGGTGTGCTCACCGCGATCTACCTCGTCGAGTACGGGCGCGGCAGCCTCGCCAAGGCCGTCACCTTCTTCGTGGACGTCATGACGGGCATCCCGTCGATCGTCGCGGGTCTGTTCATCCTCAGCCTCATGCTGATGTTCGACATGCAGCCCTTCGGCTTCGCCGGCTCGCTCGCGCTGGCGATCCTGATGATGCCGGTGGTCGTACGCTCCACCGAGGAGATGCTCAAGCTCGTCCCGAACGAGCTGCGCGAGGCGTCCCTGGCGCTCGGCATCCCGAAGTGGCGCACGATCCTGAAGGTGGTCCTGCCGACCTCCATCGGCGGCATCACGACCGGCATCATGCTGTCGATCGCCCGTATCGCGGGCGAGACCGCACCGGTCCTGCTGCTGGTGTTCGGCAACCCGTTCATCAACGCCAACCCCTTCGAGGGTGCGCAGGCCTCGCTGCCGCTGTACATCTACCAGCAGTACTCGCAGAGCGCTGGTTCGACGGCGGCGTACGACAGGGCCTGGGCGGCGTCGCTGACGCTGATCGCCTTCGTGATGATCCTGAACCTGGTGGCCCGCGGCATCGCCCGCTGGAAGGCCCCGAAGACCGGTCGCTGACGCGGCCCTCGGCGACTGAAGATTCTGGAAGTGAAGTAGTCATGGCCAAGCGAATCGACGTAAGCGGACTCACCGCCTACTACGGCTCCCACAAGGCGATCGAAGACATCTCGATGACGGTCGAGCCCCGCTCGGTGACGGCCTTCATCGGCCCCTCGGGCTGCGGCAAGTCGACGTTCCTGCGCACCCTGAACCGTATGCACGAGGTCACCACGGGTGGCCGCGTCGAGGGCAAGGTGCTCCTGGACGACGAGGACCTCTACGGCCCGGCCATCGACCCGGTGTCGGTGCGCCGCGAGGTCGGCATGGTCTTCCAGCGCCCGAACCCCTTCCCCACGATGTCGATCTTCGACAACGTGGCGGCGGGTCTGCGCCTGAACGGCAAGTACAAGAAGAGCGAGCTGAACGACATCGTCGAGCGCTCGCTCAAGGGCGCGAACCTCTGGAACGAGGTCAAGGACCGCCTGAACAAGCCCGGCTCGGGTCTGTCCGGTGGTCAGCAGCAGCGCCTGTGCATCGCCCGCGCGATCGCGGTCGAGCCGAAGGTGCTGCTCATGGACGAGCCCTGCTCGGCCCTCGACCCGATCTCCACCCTCGCCATCGAGGACCTGATCGGTGAGCTGAAGGAGCGCTTCACGATCGTCATCGTGACGCACAACATGCAGCAGGCCGCGCGTGTCTCCGACCGTACGGCGTTCTTCAACCTCGCGGCGGTCGGTCAGCCCGGCAAGCTGATCGAGATCGACGACACGGAGCGGATCTTCTCCAACCCGTCGCGTCAGGCGACCGAGGACTACATCTCGGGCCGCTTCGGCTAGGCCTTCCCGGCCTCTAAGACCCCTCGTGGTGCTGCATGGCGGTGCCACCGCGAGGTAAAAGAAGGGCCCGCCCCCTGGCTCCCGGGGGGCGGGCCCGTCTTTTGTCACATGGCGTACGGATCAGTCGTTGCCCGCGTAGAAGTAGTCCCAGCCGCTACAGGTGCTATCCTGCACGACCCCGTCGTCCTGGATGCAGACGTCGATGTAGACGTAAGCCGTCTCGGAGACGTCCTGGTCCGACTCCACGCAGGTACCGCGGCCGTTGCCGTTGTAGAAGGAGTGCACGGCGCCACCGGAGCCGACCTTCCAGTAGCCCCTGACGCCGGCCGCGTCGGAGTCGTTGTCGCAGACCGCGAAAATGTCGCCGTAGGCGGTGAAGTTCATCGAACCGGCGGCCGGCGCGTACTCGGTGGTCTTCTTGGTCTTCACCGCGCCGTCGCCGGCCGAGGCCGGTGCGGCTCCGAGTGCCAGGGCCGCGGTCACGGCCGAGACCGTTCCCCCGATGTACAGAAGTCGCTTGCTCAGAGTCGGCATGATCTTCCCCTCCCCTTCATCGAACGCGTGTGCGCGCGACGGTAACAGGGGAGGGGAGGGC
>NZ_VJZD01000250.1 GCF_009377175.1 Streptomyces adustus | reverse complement strand
ACGCGCCGCCGCCCCCTGTTCTGTCGCAGCGAAGGCTGATCGATCTCACCGAAGCTTGACCGCTACCCAGCGGCAGGGGGCTGTGAGGAGAGCGTTTCACGCCCTGGCATGATCACCCCGTTGAGGATGCTGCGCAGGGGGGACTGTGCCGCACCGCACCAGTGATCGCCGCCGCCTGGCAGGGCTCCTTCTGCTGGCGTGGTGCGCCGGGTTCCTGTCCGCGCTGGGTATGGGCATCGTGCGGGATATGGCATCGGCCATCGTCGTCAGCGGGGGAGGCATCGCCGGCCTGATCTTCTTGATCGCCGTTGGCCTCGGATGTGCGCTGCAGGTGGGCGCCTTCTTTACGATGCGGGCGGTGGTACGGCGCAGCCGTGGTGCGCGGGAGGGAAGCGGCTGGGCCACCGTGAGGGTGCTCGCGCTGGGCGGGATCGGGGTGGTGGCGCTGAACCTGGTCCTGGTCGCGGGGCCCTTCCTGCCGCCGTTCGGCCCGGTCTCGACCGTGCTGCTGTGTCTGCCCTACCCGCTCGCGTTCGCTTTGTTGGCGGTCCGCGACCGCGCAGTGGCCGTCGGCGTTATGGCGTTCCTGCTTGGCGGGGGCGTGATACCGGTGCATACGCCCTCCAGGAACACCTCGCCGCCCGCGCCTGGCTGAGCCTGCGTCCCGGGCTGGACCGCACACACCTTGAGGCGGTCGACTGGCCCGGCAGCTCGCCGTCCACCGCGACGCTGACGCCCTGCACCAGTTGGCGGTGATGCGGGAGGAGGCCGGGGATCGGGAGGGCGCCGAGTCCCTGGCTCGGCAGGCCGCCGACCATGGCAACACCCACCGCGAGTACAACCAGTTGAGGCCGTGGCAGTTGCTCCACGTGCTGTGGCCGAACGGCTTGGACTCGGACGGTACGCCGACACCCCCATGGCAACCGTTGGAGCCCTCCCCGCCGTAGGGCCGTTGCCGTACATGCGGCCGGCCCCCTCAACGTTGGTTGAGGGGGCCGGTGTGTTGGTAGCGGGGGCGGGATTTGAACCACGCGACCTCTGGGTTATGAGCCCAGCGAGCTACCGAGCTGCTCCACCCCGCGTCGGTATGCCCAGCCTACGGTACGAGGACCGGCCGGGCAGGGATTTACCGGCGGGTTCCAGAAGGAGGTGCGCGCGAGGCTCCGGCAGGGAATCGAACCCCTCGGTGCACCGGAGGCCCGTGCGTTGGCGGGACGTAGAAGGGAGATCCGACCGGGCCTCAACTCAACTCCGCTGGTGCGCGGAGCCTCGCGCAGGACCACGTGCCCGTGCCCGGCCCCGATAGTGCAACGGCGTTCTCGTGTCGGTTCGAGAACACCACGAGGGGCGCGGCACCCACCTTGTCGGATGGCAGCAAGGAGTTCAGTAGCCGAGCCTCTGACCTGGGCACTGAACTCTTGAGACCGTGTCCTACGTGGTGCGGCGGAGGAGTCGCTTGTAGCAGCAGAGGGCTGCGGCAAGTCCGAGAAATGCTAGGTAGTTGCGGGGATTGTGTTCGTAGCGGGGGCTGAGTCTGCGGTAGCCCGACAGCCACGACATCGTGCGCTCGATCCCCCATCTGTGGCGGCCCGATCGCTCGCTGGACTCGATGCCCCTGCGTGCGATCCGTACTCCGATGCGCTTGCCACGTAACCATTTCCGCAGATCAGCATGGTCGTAGGCCTTGTCTGCGTGCAGGCGCTGGGGCTTGAAGTACCGGCCGCGATCGGGGTCGTGTCTCGTTCGGTGGCCCTCGACCATGGGCTTCAGCCCTTCGCTGTCGTGCGTGTTGCCAGCCGAGAGCCGACGAGGAGGGGCAGTCCGTTCGCGTCCGACAGGACGTGCATCTTGGAACCCGGCTTGCCGCGGTCCACGGGGCTCGGACCTGTGTGTTCGCCCCTTTTATAGCGCGGATGTGGGCGGTGTCCAGGACGACGCGGGCGGTCCGTCGTTTGCCGGTGGTGGCCCGGGCTATCTGGTGCTCCGGCCCGTTCTCGCTGGTCTGGTCCTTGGGCGGTGGTAAGCCAAGTAAGGCGCGTCACCCGAGCGATCGATGCGGACCTTCCGCCCGATCAGCTGTCCCAGGCCGTCCCCGAGCCCTGCCTGCCAGCAGTTGTCCCGACGCGCCTGGGCCTGGTCGCCGAGTTGGATCACTTGTTCAGGTGGCCGGAGTCGTGGCACAGCCGGTCCGCTTGTTTGAAACGGCAGGGCGACTGTGTACACGCAAGGGCTGGCGATCTTCGCGAGCGCGTACACGATCTTGACCGCCAGGCACGGCGGGGCGGCAAGGGGTGTGCTGCTGTGCTGACACCCGTCGGCCAGCCCTGGCGGCGGCGAAGGTGCGCCCCCGCAGGTGTCCCGGCGCTCGGATACGCCGAAGCCGGAGCACCTGCGGCCAGAACGAGGGACGCGGCAGCCAGTACGGCAGCGTGAAGGTGTCGATTCATGATCGGCCCAACTGCGGTCCTGCGGAAGGGGCACGCCCCTACGCGGAAGGCCATCTGACAGGCGAGGGCGATCGCCGCAGATTCTCACCCCTTTAGAGGTGAGAACTGCCAGGGGTGCCGCCCGGACGCATCGTGGCTCTGTTCACGAGTTTCGACATCGATTGTTCACCATCTCGGGAGGCAGCCGGACCGGCCCTGGGCCGATGTCCACGAGAACGGGAGGCACTTCGTGGACCCTTCCGCCGACCGGGTGGAGGTAGGCGCCGGCTGGGCCGCGCGTCGACGCCAGCGCGCCCCGTAGGGTGGTCTGATGTTCGATCGTTTGGAGATCAAGGTGTTGCCGCCGGGCCCCCGGTTCCCTGCCCAGTTGCGGTTCTGGGTCAACGGCGAGGACGTGGTCGAGGAAGCGGTCCGCGAAGGCGGCCGCGGACCGTACGCGGCTGATGTGCTGCCGGCCGACGGTCCCAGCCCTCTACGGGCGACTGACGAAGCGCGCCGCCTTGAGCTGGGGGAACCCGACTGCACCGGTGGCTGCTGCGGCTTCCTGACCGTGGTCGTGCAGCGGTTCGGGGGGATCGTGCAGTGGTCGGACTGGGAGGCTCCGGGGGCGGCGCACACCTCCGTGCCCCACCCACCGCCGGAGCTCCACTTCGACGCGAGTCAGTACGACGCCGAAGTGGCTCGCGCTGAGGCGGACCGCGGTTGGCAGATGCATCCGTAGCCCAGCCCGGCGCACCCCTGCCCGGCTGTCGCCGCTTCCCGGCCCCGCGTCCCTGGTCAACGGGGACCTCCCAGCGACCCGGGTGCTGTCGAAACTCGTGAACATTCCAGCCAGGCCGCAAGCGCCAACCGCCTCCCGAACCGACGTAGAAGTGCTGCCCGTTCTCGTGAACAGAGCCACGCATCGTGCGGCGGCACGCGAGATGACCCCGCCCTGGCGGTTACACCAGCTCCAGGACGAGCTTGCCGACGTTCTCCCCGCGGAAGAGCATTTGCAGCGTCTCGGGGAAGTCGTCCACGCTTCCCTTCACCACGTGCTCCTTGACCTTGATGCGGCCGGCGCCGATCAGCTCCGAGATCTCCTGTGCCGCTTGCGCGTAGCGCTGGGCGTAGTCGAAGACGACGAAGCCCTCCATGCGGGCGCGGCGTACCAGCAGGGACAGGTAGTTGGAGGGTCCCGCGGGCGGCGTGGTGTTGTTGTACTGGCTGATCGCGCCGCAGATCACGACGCGCGCATGCATCGCCAGCCGGGTCAGGGCGGCGTCGAGGATGTCGCCTCCGACATTGTCGAAATAGACGTCGATGCCGTCGGGGGCATGCTCGCGCAGCGCCTTCCTGACGTCTTCAGCGCGGTAGTCGATCGCTGCATCGAATCCGAGTTCGCCGGTGAGCATGGCGCACTTCTCCGGGCCTCCGGCGATGCCCACGACCCGGCAGCCCCGGGCCTTCGCGATCTGGCCGGCGATGGTGCCCACCGCTCCGGCCGCCCCTGACACCACGACGGTCTCCCCGTCCTTCAGCGCCCCGACGTCCAGCAGGCCGAAATACGCGGTCATGCCGGGCATGCCCAGTGCGCCGAGATACGTCGAGGCCGGGGCGAGGGAGGTGTCGACCTTCAGGGCGCCCTTGCCGTCGGAGACCACGTGCTCCTGGACACCGAACACGCCGGTCACGTGATCACCCGGCTGGAAGCCGGGATGGTTGGACGCGGTGACCTCGATGATCGTTCCGGCACGCATCACGTCGCCGATGCCCACCGGAGGCAGGTAGGAAGGGCGGTCGTCCAGCCAGCCCCGCATGGCCGGGTCCAGGGAGATGGCGAGCGTCCGGCCCGCGAACTGACCCGGGCCCGGGTCCTCGACGGTCTCCGAACAGTGCTGCCAGTCCTCTGGTTTCACATCTCCAACGGGGCGGGCTGCAAGGCGGATCTGACGGTTGGTCGCAGACATCACGTCTCCTGTTGTTGACGGCCTGAGCTGTAACATACCGGCCAGTAGGTATGCAGTGCTGCGTGACCTTCACCACGACCACGCTACTCGCGGTCGGGCCGCCCGTCCGTCTCCGCGATCCACCAGCAGGGGCACCAGGGTCCCGCGTTATCTGGTGCCCGAAGAGATTCGCACAGGTCGCACAGCCGGTCCGACGTCAGGCAAGTTTGACAAGTCGGAAACGGTTCGGCCGAACCGTTTCCGGGTCTGTCGTTCGAGATTCGACAATGTGTCTACGGAGCGGTTCGGTCGAAACGCTTCCTGGACGCTCGTTCGATCGCGACGGGCAAGGGGGCTCGGTCACCGTCAGCACCCCGACGACCTGCCGCTCGGCCCCCGCATACGCCGACGCCACCGGCTCACCCGCGATCGACCGGCCAGTCTCAACCGCGTCCCCGGCTTCTGCGGGGTCATCTCCGTCAGCACTTCGGCGACCGTCTCCCGCGCGATCCGTAGCCGTTCCAGCCCCTCCCGGGCCGCACTCAGCCGCCCGGACACTTCTGCGAACTCGGCTTCCAGCACCTCCACCCGCGTCCGGGCAGCCGCCTCGCGGGCTTCCAACTCCTCGAACAGCGAGCCCATCCACCGCCCCTCTCCTGCCACCACGGTAGAGATGAGCAGACCAGCGCGAGAGTGGCTGTCCAAGAGGTCGCCAGCTACGGGCGGATGACGATGGTGCTGAGCGTGCCGTTACCCCAGACCGTGGTGCACATCATCATCCGGCCGTCCAGGGATGCCATCGTGAACTCCGGAACGAAACGATCAGTGAAGAGGGTCACGAAACCGCTCCGCAGCAGGTTCACTCGCGGCCGCTGCAGGCGGCCCGCGGGGTCGTACCTGCCGAGTAGCAGCGTGCGCGACATGGCCAAAGTGCCGGTGACGGCGCCGACGATCGCCTCGCTCGTCTCGCGCAGCTACTGGTGAAGTAGCAGTATTCCGACGCTGCGCTATTCATGGTCGTTCCTGGCTTCGTGTGCCGCGCTCCCGGGCTGGATGTGATCTCGTCCGGCACATGCGGGGCCGGAGCCGGATCACCGGGGCGCCTTGAGGTAGAAGCAAATCGACTGAAACGGGCTGAGGTTCGATGCACCTGTCGTTCGAAGTGCGTAGAGCGCATACGCCTCAGCGAAACCAGCCGGGACAAACGAAGGCTTCGGACGGGCGAAGCAACCGGGGTCGCCAACCGACTGCCTCGCCGGCCGCCGGCCCGCCTGCTCACTCCGGCGGGCCGGTCGCCGGAGCGTGGTGGCGCGCGATCAGGGCCCGGTCTTCCGCCGATATGAGGGCGTGCACCAAGGGTCGGTGGGCTGCCAGCGCATGGGACAGTGCATCGAAGACGGTCGCTGGCAATGGTTGTGCCCTCTCGCTGTCACCGAACATGAGCTGGATGAGCTGTGCCAGAAACAGCAGAACGTCGTCGTGTGCGTCGCAGGGGACTCGTCCCCTGTCCTGGCCGAAGGCCGTGAGAAGGGCGTGCACGGCCGACACCAGGTGGGGGTGGCGCATGTCCATCAGCAGCCGCGTTCCCTGGAGCGCCCGGTCGTAGAGATCGCCGAGTTCCCTGTCGCTCATGGTCGTGCGATCGGCCAGCAGCAGTTCGAGCAGGTCGTGGGCGAGCGATGAGGCCGGAGCTCCGTCGACCGGACTGAACAAGGTCACGGCCTGGCCGAGCCACCGAAATACCGGGTCCAGGGCATGCCGCATCACCGAGTCATTGGTTCCGCCGGACACGGCCGTTTTGTGCCACAGCTCGTCCCAGTACGATCGTGACCAGCCTGGGCCTCCGCTGCCTCGCGGGTAGCGGAAGTGCCAGTTCATGTCGAGGGGCTGTGGTGGGGTACCTGGCTCGGAGCGAAGCGATATCTCCAGGGCCCGACCCTCGCCGTCCCACGTGTGATGCACGTCGAGGGACAGAGCGAAGTCCGTCCATTGGCTCTCGTTCATCGCCGAGCGCCACAGCAGGCAGTGCCGGTGCCAGGCACCCGGCGGGTCCGCGGAGCCCGGGAACAGCTCGGCGGCGGAGCAGCGCTCGGTGAGTAGCACCGTCAGGAGCACGAGGTTGGAACCGTAGAGGCCGTGGCGTGTCGTCGTGCGCAGCAGGGCGGGCCGGTAGGCCGGGTGCTGGTCACCGGTGCGCGTCGTGTGCTGGGTCAGAACCTGGATGAGGGTCCGAGTCAGCCGGCGCCGTTCCGTCATGGACAGCCTGCCGGTCAGCGACCGTGCGAAGCGCAGCATCTGCCGGGACGCCAGGGAGGTGTAGGAAAGCAGTGCGTAGGCGAGGTCGTCGTCGATGCGGGTGGCCCCGAGAGAGAGCGCGGGGCGGGGTGCGAGCAGGTCGGTGAGCAGGTGCAGGGTGAGGCGTACGGCCAGATATTCGCCGAAGGTCGCGTGCAGGAACTCGTAGGTGGCGAGTACCTGGCCGTCCCGCACTGACTGGGCTCGCTGGACGAAGAAGAAGCGGCCGAGCGCCGTTTCGGCGGCGGTGAGCGGGGTGCGGAATCCCGGTGGCCGCACCGGCTGCCTGCCCAGTACGGCGGTGAGGTCCTGCCCGAGTTCGTCGGCCGACACCCACTGGCGACCCCGGTTCAGCTGGGCGAAGGCCACGAGCGACAGGCGCTGCAGTTCCTGCTCGACAAGGGCGGCCGTGTCCTCGTCGGAGACGGCGTGGAGTGTCGTCTTGCCGACCTCGCGCCGGGCGAAGGAGGACAGCAGCTGCTCGTACAACTCGGTGACGTCGAAGTCGTCGTCGGCGCGCCGCAGAGCACCCTCGGCAGCGTCGTACAGCGCGAGCATCGTCAACAGCAGAGGCTGAGAGGCGAGTTCGGCGTGCCGTTCGAGGTGCTGCCAAGTGAGCGGGCCGCGGCCGTGCGCCGAGAGTCCGGCCATGTTGGCCTCGTTCCACACGGCCAGCCACGTCGTGATCTGCTCGGCGCGGAAGGGCTCCAGGCGCAGGACGACCATGCCGGTGGGGTATCGGGCGCGGTCGGCCACGGAAGTCCGGCTCGTCACCAAGGCCAGCACGGGCCGCCCCTGATCCGCCTCACGCCGCTGAAACTGGGACACGCGCTCCAGGAAGTTGGTTTGGTGGACGCCGGTCGTCTGCAGCAACTCGTCGAAGCCGTCCAGGAGTAGAACAGGAGTACTGCCACCTGCCGCGCGCACCAGTTCCGGCCAGCTGACCCGTTCGCCGGTGGAGGCGCGGATCGCCTGTTCGATCTGGTCCTGCAGTTCGTCCTCCACCCGGACGTCCCGCAGCGGCACGCGCACGGGGAGAAAACCGACGGAGGGGAGCCGTGCGGCGAGCACCCGGGTGAGGACGGATTTGCCGGCACCGGGCTGGCCCAGGATCAGCAGGGGTGCCTCGGCGAGCTGAGGAGAGGTGAGGGCCCCGGCCAGGTAGCGGGTGAGGTCTCGGCGGAGGGGCAGTCGCCCCCACCACTCGTGGTCGGCCGGTGCGGCCTGCCCGGAAACGGCACTGACGCGGAAGTCCGGGTCGAGGTAGAGGTCCTGAAGGGTGGGAATCCTAATGCCGTCTGGCGCCGAGGCGGCGTCCAGCACAGGGTGAGCCAGCGCCGCCTGGTGAGCGCGCGCCAGCGCGGAGGCCACGTCGACCGGCGGGCGCAGCGCCTCGGTGGTGCGGGTGAGGAGAGTCTCGATCCCGGACAGGGCACGGCCGACGTCTGTGTGGATCGCCTGCTGCGCCACATGTGTGACCCAGAAACCGAATTCGGGAGCCTCCTTGGCGAGCTCGACGTACAGGCTCTGGTACCGGTCATGCGCCGCGCGCGGCAGGTCATCCATGAGAGCCGCATGGGCCCGAAGGCGCCGCAACGCGTCCATGTGCTCCCAAAGAGCAAGGCCTTCGAGGAAGGCGTAGAACCTGCGGGCGTAGTCCGCGTAACTCGCGAGCAGCATCGCGGTGAGCGCCGAAGCCGGTATGTGCGGTGCCGGGCAGGGCAGGTCCGTGGCGAGCAGCAGCGACACCAGGTCCGGCGTCTGCGGGGTCGAGCCCGATTCGGTCCGGGCGAGGGCGAGTTGCTCGTCCCGAGTCAACCGCACCTCGGCGAGGGTGAACGGAAGCTCCAACTCCTCCATCGCCTCGAAGAAGGCCACCACGACGATGACCGTGTGCGCCGCGCGCAGCATATCGGTCCGCTCCGCACGCCCCTGGGTACGGTCCAGACGGGCGCCGACGCCGCGGATCGCGTCGCGTCCGAGGCCGAGGAGGCGTCCGTTGGCGTCGGCCATGCCGATCACCGTGCCGCTGACCCCGGCGGTCGCCAGATTCAACGCCCCACCGAGCGCCCGGTCTAACGCCGCCAGCCGCGGCGGCTCGGCACCGAGAAGCACCAGAGCGTCGGCGAACGCCAGGAGTCTGCGTGCCACCATGTCCCTCACTCCCGCATCTCTACAGGCCCGACCGAGGCCGACGCTACCGCGCGCTGGTAGTCCCGTCGGTATGATTCGAAGGACGCGGAGGACCGCGAAGCGGGGTGATCAGCATTGGCCGCGGCGGCGTCCATGGGATGCGGTGCCATCGGCAAGCGCGTCACCCTGGTCCGCCCGACCGCCGCAGGACACGAAAACACCGTCAACCGGGTCGAACGAGCCATCCGCATCGCCCTCCTGAACTAACCGACCGGCCCCCGACGCCAGAGCCCCGGGCACCCGCGCGAAAGACACGGCCCGGGGTACCCCGGCCGACGAGCGCAAAGAGCACCGCTCGCCGTGCCCCCTACAGGGCCAGGTGAGCGGCGCCAGGGCGACGCCACGTGACGCTTGTTCATGTTCCCGGACGACCTCGACTCGGGGGCGCTCCTTCAACTCCTTTCAGCCACGTGCCGCGCCGAGCGAGCCGGTACTGCAGCCGTTCGAACACCAGCCGGCTCTCGGCGCCCCACACGATGAGCTCGCCGTCCAACGCCGTCATCTGCGGCAGCTGTCCCGCCCCGGCCACAATCTCCGGGAACGCCGACCCCATCTCGGTGCCACGCCTGGAGCGCAACTCCACCCGGCCCGCATCGACGCAGACCAGCGCTCGGAAGCCGTCGTTCTCCAGACTTCGAGTGTGTCTCATGGGACATCGGCTCGCGTCTGTGCCCCCGGAAAAGATCAAGCCCCGCAGGGGCCGCTCATGCCAGGATGCCGGGCATGTCTGGTCGCGCGCTGAGTTTCGGAGTGGTGGCGGAAGCATACGAACGGTTCCGGCCGGGGTATCCCGTGGAGCTGTTCGACATGGTGATGGCCTATGCGGGCCACCCGGTTCGGACCGCCCTCGAGATCGGCGCCGGGACAGGCAAGGCAACCCGCCTGTTCGCTCAACGAGGGGTCATGGTCACCGCGACTGATCCTGACGGGGCCATGCTCGCCGAACTGCGCAAGCACGTGCCGACGAGCGTCAGAACGGTGCAAGCCGCGTTCGAGGACTTGCGACCGGGCGAACGGTATGGACTGGTCCATGCGGCAGCAGCGCTGCATTGGACGAACCCGGAGGGCCGGTGGTCGCGCTGCTGGAACCGGGTGGCGTATTCGCCTCATGCGGCGGGCCATTTCAACTGGCTGACCCGGCTGTGGAGGAAGCTGTCCGCGCGGCGCGAGCACCATTCTTGGAGAATGACGAGATTCCGTCGCCTGACGGGACGCCTCCGGATCATGAGATGCAGTGGCCGGGTACGGAGCTGCAACACTCTGAGTGGTTCACCGGCGTTCAGCAGTCCGTGATCGAACGGCGTGTGACGATGAGCGCTCGCGACTACGTTGGTCATCTCTCCACCATCTCGGCTTATCTCGTCTTGCCGACCGCGGAGCGAGAGCAGGTATTCAGCCAGATCATGCAGGTACTGCCGGACAGAGTCGAGATGGCTGCCGACATCACCGTCCATCTCGCGCGTCGGCGCCACGGTGTGAGCCCTCACCGAATCTGATCCATGCTGAGCGGCGCTGAACTGCGGTGGATCAGATTCGGTGAGACATGAGGTAGCCGACCATATGTCAATGAAGTTGATCCGCCTCTGGTCAGACGGAAACAAGGCCTCAGCGGCGGTCAGAGACGCGCCGAGCACCGTTGCGGATGGCCGGCACGGTCAAGCCTGTTCCGGCCATCCGCCATACGGGTCCAGACGCCGGCGCGGCGGCCTCGCGGTCGTAGTCGGTGAGGTCTTTTGGCCGGCGGCCCGGGGCCTCCTGGACGTGGATCTTTACCTCGCCGTCGACCGGCGGCCTCTCGCCAACCAGTGTGCCGGTGTCGGCCTCGGGCACGCCCCGGGAGCTTCGTGACTGCTTCAACCGTTGGCGGATGCGTTGCCGTGTCCAGAGCGCCGATGCCGTGGGCACGATCGCGGGGCGTTCATCGCGGCCGGTGGCTCAGGAACCAGCCACGTTTGTGGGCGCGGTCCAGCCGGTAGCTCGGATCCACTCGACCAGGTCCAGGGTGGCCGGCTCGATCGAGCGCACCACCGCGAGGTCCGAAGGGTATTCCGCCGCCTCCGCGAACTGGCGGAACATCACCTTGTCGAGGTCGTTGGGAAGCACGCTCAACGGGAGGGCCTCGTACCGTGCCGGGAGCCCGGCGCGCGCGCCGAACGCCGCGGCGATCTGGGGGCCCGTCAGCTCGTCGCCGACGAGCTCGACGGCTCCGCCGGGCGCCTCCGCGGTGTCGAGCAGGAGAGCGGCGGCGACCCGGCCGATGTCCCTGACCGAGATCATCTTCAGGGCGACGTCCTCCGGCAGCGGCAGCCTCAGCACGATCTCCCCATGCTCCAGGCTCGGTGCCATCACGCTCGCGAAGTTCTCCATGAAGGCGGTCGGGCGAACCATCGTGGCCCTCAGGCCGGACTTCCCCAGGTGCTCCTCGATCCAGTGCTTCGAGTCGTGGTGCGGCACACCCGACTCCCGGTCCGCTCCGAAGACCGAGTTGAACACGACGTGCGGGACGCCCGCCTCGACCGCCGCGTCGACGAGCGCGGTACCGATGCGGATCTCCGCCTCGACCTCTTCGAGGCTGTTCGCCTCCGGGGTCATGAAGTAGAACCCCTCGACCGTCGCCAGCGCGGCGGCCAGCGACGCCGGGTCGTCGGCCCGGATGGCCGCCAGCTCGACGCCGCGGGCGGCCAGCGCCTGAGCCCGGTCGGACTGCGGGTTGCGGACCAAAGCCCGCACCCGCGCCTTGTGGTCCAGCAGCGCGTCGACCACCGCCCCGCCCTGTTGCCCCGTCGCGCCTAAGACTGCGATCGTGCCGGTCGTCTGTGTGCTCATCGCTGCCACCCTTCACTAGTTCATGGCATGAACGAAATTAGTTCACGGCATGAACTGCGTCAAGGTGCGGGTGCAGCGGGACCTCACGGTGTGATGGGCTGGTTCGAGGTGGGCGAAGAGAGGTCCGAGGTGTCCACGATGGCGGTGGCCACGCGCTCGAAGTCGCGCTGGTCGTCGGCGTCGAGGTTCCTCGCGATCTCGGGCAGGCGCCTGGCGACCTCGGCGTAAACGGCCTCGGCGAGCACCTTCCCCGTGGGCGTCGCACTGAGCATGACGACCCGTCGGTCCTGCGCCGAGCTTGCCCGGCCGACCAACTCGCGCCGCGCGGTGCGATCGACCAGCTGGCTCAATGCGTTCTTGGTCATACCCAACGCCGCGGCGAGGTCAGCCATCTGCCGCGGCTCGTGCCTCACTGCGCAGAGCAGCGTGGCCTGCGAGGGGGTCAGGTCGAACTCGGCGCAGACCTGCGCGTACTTGCGTTGAATCACAACCGAGAGCCAGAAGAGCTTGTCGCCATAGTCCACGCCGGCCTCCCCCGTCCGATGACGAACGATCAGCCTACTCGTCGCGGGCCGGCAGACCACGCCACTCACCAGGAGGTGCACACCTCTGCGAGACCCGCCCGGCACTCCCACCCCAACCACTTCGATCGACTCACCCTGTCCCTTCACCCTCAGGTGGCCGGCCTTCCAGACCTTCCGCCGGTCGGTGAAGAACAGTTGCACGTGACCCCACAGACATGCGTCACCACTTCTGGCAGCGCAGTCTTTCGGTGCCGGTCGGAGGTGTGCCGGGAGATGCCGCGATGTCACTCGGATGAGACAACTTCAAGTGTCCGGAGAACCGTCCCACTTCGGCTCGGCGGCCCACCCGGGCTGCTGGTCGAGCCCGGGTATGGGTGCGGTCAGCATCAGCTCTGGCAGCGTCCACGTCACCAGACGTGCTTTCCACCAGGCGCCCTGGTCCGTGCTGGGGCCGCCAGGGTGACGGGTGATCAAGCGACCGTGCCGGTCGGGTCCGGATGGGCTGGCGGTCAGTCATGACGGGGAGCTCCGTCGTCGCCATGACGGCCGTCACCTTGGCGATCAGTCGCGGCTGTTACTCACTTTCGGATGATGGCCCGGTCGATCCCGACATTGTGTGGAGTGGTGATCGAACCGTCTTGCTCAGTGCTCGCGCGGGTTCACGGCCTGGTGGGGCGTCGGCTGCGGGTACGGGCAACATACGTGGATGATGCATCTAAGAGTCACGGAGGCTGGTCGTGGTCACGGACGACGATCCCGGGCCGCGGCTCTGCCGTGGCTGCGGTGGCCCATTGATGCCGACGGTGAAGGCGGCGGCGGTGTTCTGCACGTCGGTGTGCCGTTTGCGGCACTGGCGGCGGATGCGGCGGGTAGGCGCGAGGGCCCAAGCGGTGCAAGGTGCCAGGGCGGCCACCTGCCCGGGTGTGGGGTGTTCTGGACCGTTGGCGTCGCCGGCGACGGCAGCGCTCAGGGCGGGTGTGAGGGCGGTTTCGGGGGCGGTACGGTGCGTGGCCCGCAAATCGCTTCGTGCGACGTGACGTGGTGCGCGGTACAGCGTGATGCGGTGCTGTGCCCTGTGCGTCCTGTCCAGGTGATGGTGCGGGCCCGAGCACAGGGCGGCCGGGCGGGCCGCACCGCTGACGTAGGCTCAGCCGGTATCCGCCTCGTAGAGAGTCCGCCCGGGTGACCGTCGTCGTAGCGCCGCCACGTCCTGTCGGTGGGCTGCTGCATGTCCAGCAGCT
>NZ_VJZD01000024.1 GCF_009377175.1 Streptomyces adustus | reverse complement strand
GCTGCGCGGGGTACGGGGCGGGGGCCGGGACCGGCGCCGCCATCGGCTGCGGGAACTGCTGCGGCGCCTGCTGCGGGAACTGGGCCGGGACCGGCTGCGGAACCGGCGCGGGGATCTGCTGGGGAGCCTGCTGAGGGATCTGCTGCGGCATCTGCTGAGGTGCCGCGGCCTGGGCGGCCACCGGCATCGGGGTGCCCGCGCCCATGGACTGGCCCGCCATGGCCTGGGCGGCGAGCCCCGGCATGCCCGCCCCGTTCGTCGCGCCGACGAGCCGGTCCACCGCCGCCGTACCCGAGCTGTAGCCGGTCCCAGTGGCGAGCTCGGGCACGGCGGCTCCCCTCCTGGTCCCGTAGAGCACCTGTTCCAGGCCGGTGACCAGGCGACGCACGTCGACCTGGGGGCGCACCACGAGACGCAGGAAGCGGCTGGACGAGCCGACCTTGTTGCCGCACTCGCGCACCAGGATCCGGTGCTCGGTGAGCATCCGGTCGCGGACCACGGTGCCCTCGGCGCCGACGGGAAGGCGCACGAAGAGGAAGTTGCCCTGCGAGGGGTAGACCGTCAGACCGGGCAGCGTGGCGAGCTGGCCGGCCATGTCCAGACGGTCGCGGCGCACCTGCTGAAGGCTCTGCTGGTACTCGGTACCGTGCTCCTTCAGCATGAACACCACGTGCTCGGCGAAGGAGTTGAGGTTCCACTTGGGCAGCATGGAGCGGACCTTGCCGGCCAGCGACGGGTTGGCGACCAGATAGCCGAAGCGGATGCCGTGCAGGCCGAAGTTCTTGCCCAGGCTGCGCAGGACGACGACGTTCGGACGCAGCATCGCCTCCTGGACGACGCTGGGTTCCACCTCCGCGTCCGCGAACTCCAGGAACGACTCGTCGATGACGACCAGGTCCAGATCGGCCATCGCGTCCATGAACTGCACCAGCTGCTGCTTGTGCAGGAAGCCGCCGTCGGGGTTGTTCGGGTTGCAGATCACCGCGACCCGGGTGCCCCGCTTGCGGATGAAATCGGCGTACTGCGCGAGGTCCAGGACGAACCCGTTGGACTCCTGGAGCGGGAACATGTCGACGCGCTTGCCGGTCTCCATCGGCTGGTCGGTCCAGCGGCCGAAGGTGGGGACGGGGATGGCGAGGGACTCGCGGACCAGCAGGTGGTCGATCCAGGTGATGAGTTCGGTGGAGCCGTTGCCCATGGCCACGCACTGCGGGGGCAGCTGGAGCAGGTTGCACAGCTCGCCGGTGATCGTGTCGGCGCTGCTCGGGTAGTACGTGATGATGTCCCGCAGCCGGGCGGCCATCTCGTCGAACATCGCGGGCGTGGGGAAGTACGGGTTGCAGGGTATGCAGAAGTCCACGGGCCCCGATCCGTCACCCTCCCGCGTCAGCGCCGCCATCGACGGACTGTGCGCCGCTGTGCTGCGGAACAACGAGGTGACGTTGTCGGCCATGGATCCTCCATATGGGGCGGGCCCGGCGGGGACGTCCGGGCCCGTCGTCATTGGGTGGCCCGCGCGGGGGAGCACGGGCCGCCCTTACATACGGATTCCTGGGAGGCGCTGTTCAACTCTGGTGAAAGAAGTGTGACTTCCTCCGGCCCGGTCTCACACGCCGAACGAATGGACCGTCGACGTCCGGTATGTCTGTCCCGGCCGCAGCACGGTCGACGGGAACGACGGCTTGTTCGGCGAGTCCGGGAAGTGCTGGGTCTCCAGGCAGAGCGCGTCGCCCTGGCGGTAGATGCGGCCGCCGGAGCCGACGAGGGTGCCGTCGAGGAAGTTGCCCGAGTAGAACTGGAGACCCGGCTCGGTGGTCGCGATGCTCAGCGAGCGGCCCGAGGACGGGTCGCGCAGGGTCGCGACGTGCACGGGCCGCGCGGTGACGCCCTTGTCGAGGACCCAGTTGTGGTCGATGCCCTTGCCGTACAGGAGCTGCTGGTGGGCGACGCGGATGTCGGCGCCGACCGCCTTCGTCCTGCGGAAGTCGAAGGGGGTGCCCGCGACCTTGGCCAGTTCGCCCGTGGGGATCAGCCCCGAGTCGACCGGCGTGTAGCGGGCGGCGGCGATGGACAGCTCGTGGTCGTAGATGGACCCGCTGCCCTCGCCGGCCAGGTTCCAGTACACATGGCTGGTGAGGTTGACGACGGTGGCCTTGCTGGTGGTGGCCTCGTAGTCGATGCGCCAGTCGCCGGACCGGGTGAGGGTGTAGGTGACCTTCGCCTTGAGCGTGCCCGGGTAGCCCATCTCGCCGTCGACGCTGGTGTAGTGCAGGTGCAGCCCGACGTCGGAGCCCTTCGTGAACGGTTCGACGTCCCAGACGCGCTTGTCGAAGCCCTTGGCGCCGCCGTGCAGGCTGTTCACGCCGTCGTTGACGCTGACCTGGTAGGCGGTGCCGTCGAGGGTGAACTGTCCCTTGCCGATGCGGTTGCCGTAGCGGCCAATCAGAGCGCCGAAGTACGGGCTCTTGGCGACGTAGTCCTCGATGTTGTCGAAGCCCAGCGAGACATTGCGGTGGCGGCCGTGCCGGTCGGGGATCTCCAGGGAGTTGACGATGCCGCCGTAGGACAGCACCTTGAGCCGGGTGCCGCCGTTCTCCAGCGACCAGCGGTGGACCTTGGTGCCGTCGGCGAGCGTGCCGAAGAGCTCCTTCACCGGCTTCCTGCCCCCCGAGGCGTGTGCGGTGCCCATGGCGGCGGCGGTGAGGCCCGCGGCCGCAGCTCCTGCGATGACCGTGCGTCTGCTCATGTCCATGTGCGGCTCCTGCAAATGGAGGGGCCCCACCTTTCGGGTGGGGCCCGGATGAGTTACGAACCGGACTTGCGCTTGTTCCACACGTCGAAGCCGACCGCCGCCAACAGGGCCAGGCCCTTGATGACCTGTTGCCAGTCGGTGCCGACACTGAGGAGGTTCATGCCGTTGTTCAGCACGCCGAGGACCAGACCACCGATGATCGCGCCGAGGACGGTGCCGACACCGCCGCTCATGGACGCGCCGCCGATGAACGACGAGGCGATGGCCTCCAGCTCGAAGTTCAGGCCGGCCTTCGGAGAGGCCGCGTTCAGGCGGGCGGCGACCACCAGACCCGCCAGGGCCGCGAGCATGCCCATGTTGAGGAAGACATAGAAGGTGACCTTCTTGTCCTTGACGCCGGACAGCTTCGCCGCCGGGAGGTTGCCGCCGATGGCGTAGATGTGGCGGCCGAAGACGGCGTTGCGCATCACGTAGCCGTAGCCGACGACCAGCACGCCGAGGATCAGCAGCACGATCGGCGCGCCCTTGTAGCTGGCGAGCAGCATCGTGACGGTGAGCACCGCGGCGACCAGCGCCACCAGCTTCAGCGCGAACAGCTTGGCCGGCAGCACGTCCAGGGTGAACTCCTGCTGGCGCTTGCGGTCGCGGACCTCCTGGAGGACCACGAAGACGATCACGGCGAGGCCGAGCAGCAGGGTGATGTTGTGGTAGTTGGTGGTCGGGCCGACCTCCGGCAGGAAGCCGTTGCCGACCTTCTGGAGGCCGTCCGGGAACGGGCCGAGGGTCTGCCCCTTGAGCAGGATCTCGGTCAGACCGCGGAAGAGCAGCATTCCGGCGAGGGTGACGATGAAGGACGGTATGCCGAGATAGGCGATCAGGAACCCCTGGATCGAGCCCGCCACGGCGCCCACCACCAGGCACAGCAGCAGGGCGAGCGGCCACGCCACCCGGTGTTCCACCATCAGTACGGCCGCGAACGAGCCCACGAACGCGGTCAGCGAGCCGACCGACAGGTCGATGTGGCCCGCGATGATCACCAGCATCATGCCGATCGCGAGGATCAGGATGTAGCTGTTCTGGAGGACCAGGTTGGAGACGTTGCGCGGCAGCAGCAGGTCGCCGTCGGTCCACACGGCGAAGAGGGCGACGATCAGGCCGAGCGCGATCAGCATGCCGTACTGGCGCATGTTGCGGCGCAGGCCGTCGATCATCAGCCGTACCAGGTTCTCCCCGGTCTCGCCGCCGCCCCTGCCCGGTGGTGCCTCGGCCGGGCTGTTGGTCACATCGGTGCTCATCGCGTTACCTCTTTGTCCTTCGTCATCTGACGCATCAGCACTTCCTGCGTGGCCTCGGCCCGCGAGAACTCACCGGTCAGCCGCCCGGCGGCCATGGTGTAGATGCGGTCGCACATGCCGAGCAGTTCGGGCAGCTCGGAGGAGATGAAGATGATCGCCTTGCCCTCGGCGGCCAGCTTGTCGATGACCGTGTAGATCTCGAACTTGGCGCCCACGTCGATGCCGCGGGTGGGTTCGTCCAGGATCAGCACGTCCGGACCCGCGAAGATCCACTTGCTGAGGACGACCTTCTGCTGGTTGCCGCCGGACAGCTTGCCGACCGGCTCGAAGACGGTCGGCGCCTTGATGTTCATCGACTTGCGGTAGCGCTCGGCGACCTGGCGCTCCTCGTGCTCGTCGACGATGCCCCGGTTGGCGACCTTGCCCAGGGCGGTCAGCGAGATGTTGCGGTTGATCGTGTCGATGAGGTTGAGACCGTAGTGCTTGCGGTCCTCGGTGACGTACGCGATGCCGTGCCCGACCGCCTCCGCGACGGTCCTGGTACGGATCTCCTTGCCGTCCTTGAGGACCGTGCCGCCCGCGTACCGGCCGTAGCTGCGCCCGAAGACGTTCATCGCGAGCTCGGTGCGGCCGGCGCCCATCAGGCCGGCGATGCCGACGATCTCCCCGCGCCGCACCTGGAGCGACACCGCGTCGGCCACCTTGCGCTGCTGGTCGATCGGGTGGTGCACGGTCCAGTCGCGGATCTCCAGCGCCGGGGCCGCACCCTCCTCGGGGTGGTGCGGGGTGCGCTCGGGGAAGCGGTGGTCGAGGTCCCGGCCGACCATGCCGCTGATGATCCGGTCCTCGGTCGTCTCCGCCGCCTTCACGTCGAGCGTCTCGATGGACCGCCCGTCGCGCAGGATCGTCACCGAGTCGGCGACCCGGCGGATCTCGTTCAGCTTGTGGGAGATGATGATCGAGGTGATGCCCTGGTTCTTCAGTTCCAGGATCAGGTCCAGGAGCTTGCCGCTGTCCTCGTCGTTCAGCGCCGCGGTCGGCTCGTCGAGGATGAGCAGCTTCACCTCCTTGGACAGCGCCTTCGCGATCTCCACGAGCTGCTGCTTGCCCACGCCGATGTCGGCGACGCGGGTCTCGGGGTGCTCGTCGAGGCCGACGCGGCGCAGCAGTTCGCTGGCGTGCCGCAGGGTCTCGTTCCAGTTCACGAACCCGCGCTTGGCGTGCTCGTTGCCGAGGAAGATGTTCTCCGCGATCGACAGGAACGGCACCAGCGCCAGTTCCTGATGGATGATCACGATGCCGTGCTGCTCGCTCGCCCGGATGTCCCGGAAGCGGCAGACGTCACCCTCGAAGAGGATCTCGCCCTCGTAACTCCCGTGCGGGTGGACGCCGGAGAGGACCTTCATCAGGGTCGACTTGCCGGCGCCGTTCTCCCCGCAGATGGCATGGACCTCGCCCTGGCGGACGGTCAGTGTGACGTCCGACAGCGCCTTGACGCCGGGAAAGGTCTTGACGATCGAGCGCATTTCCAGGACGGGTCCCGCCATGGTCGTGCCTTCCAATCCGTAGAAGTCGGTGGGACCGGTGGCTACTTGAGCTCGTCCGCCGTGTAGTAGCCGCCGTCCACCAGGACCGACTGGTAGTTGGTCTTGTCGACGCTCACCGGCTGGAGCAGGTAGGCGGGGATGACCTTCGCGCCGTTGTCGTAGGTCTTGGTGTCGTTGGTCTCCGGCTTCTTGCCGTTGAGGACCGCGTCCACCATGTTCGAGGCGACCTTGGCCAGTTCGCGGGTGTCCTTGTAGACGGTCTGCGTCTGCTCGCCCGCGATGATCGACTTCACCGAGGCCAGCTCGGCGTCCTGGCCGGTGAGGACCGGCAGCGGCTTGGCCTTGGAGCCGTAGTCGTCCGACTTCAGCGCCGACAGGATGCCGATGGAGATGCCGTCGTACGGCGAGAGGACCGCGTCGACCTTCTTGCTGGAGTACGACTTGGTGAGGATGTCGTCCATGCGCTTCTGGGCGGTGGCGCCGTCCCAGCGCAGGGTGGTGACCTGGGTGAGGCCGGTCTGGCCGGACTGGACGACGAGCTTCTTGCTGTCGATGTACGGCTGGAGCACGCTCATCGCGCCGTTGAAGAAGTACTTGGTGTTGTTGTCGTCGTTGGAGCCGGCGAACAGCTCGATGTTGAACGGGCCCTTGCCGCTCGCCAGACCGAGCTTGTCGACGATGTAGTTGGCCTGGAGCTCGCCGACCTTGGTGTTGTCGAAGGACGCGTAGTAGTCGACGTTCTTCGTGCCGAGGATCAGGCGGTCGTAGGCGATGACCGGGATGTGGGCGTCCGCGGCCTGCTGGAGCACGTTGTTCAGGGACTTGTTGTCGATGGCCGCGACGATCAGCGCCTTGACGCCCTGCGTGATCAGGTTCTCGATCTGCGAGACCTGCTGGTCGGGGTCGTCCTCGCCGTAGACCAGCTTGGTCTTGTAGCCCTTGGACTCCAGGTTCTTGACGACGTTGTTGCCGTCGGCGATCCAGCGCTCGGAGGACTTGGTCGGCATCGCGATGCCGATGGTCCCGCCCTTGCTGCTGCCCGTCTCCTCCTTGCTGCCGCCCGAGCCGCTCTGACCGCAGGCGGTGAGGGTGAGCGCGAGGGAGGCGGCTCCGGCTATGGCGGCGAGGGCGGCTCTGCGAGTACGCATGATCATCATCCTTGATGTGTGTGGAGCAGGGCTCGGTCTGGCGGGGTGCGGTTGCTCGTCCGGGCGGTGCAGCAAGTCCGAGGAGCGGTTGTGGGATTGTGTTCGACTGCGTCGTCTTTTGTGAAGGGGGATTATCCGGAACGTTATGCGGAAGTTTCGAAGCGCTTCAGGGTGCCGGGCAGGCGCGACCCCAGGGGGGCCATCTCGCCGTCGACCCCGTGCCGTTCGAGCAGGTCCAGGGCCAGGCGGCCGCGCCGCACGCGTTCCCGTGCGGTGGACAGGGTCAGATCCCTCAAATGGTGCCCGTACGGGTAGATTCCGGGCGCCTTGGACAGGCCGAACTTGAGGTAGAGCGGTGCGCCGCGCCGGATCAGCTCGGCGACCTCGTACATCCGGACATACCCGCCGAGATCGTCGGGGGCCTCGATGTACATGTCCATGGGGGCGGCCGACACCCGGCGGATCTCGGTGAGGTGATCGAGCGTCAGATCGCTGGGCACGTTGACCGAGTCGGCGCCCAGCCCCTCGTAGACCGCGTACGCGGCCGGGTTGACCGGGCCGATGAGCGCGGACACCTTCAGGGTGGTGTCCGCCGGGATGATGCCCGCCAGGCGCGCCCGGTGCAGCGTCCACAGCACGCCCTCGTCGGCGACGAGGAGGCATTTGACGCCCAGCTCGGTGGCCCGGACGGCGTCCTCGACGCAGCCGGCGACGGCGTCGTGGCCGCGGGCGCGGGTGCCGCCGCCGCGCGAGTCGGTGCGCACCGAGCCGCCGATGTCCCAGGTGCCGCGCGGGCCGGTGAACAGGCAGAGCTCGATGTCCCGTTCACCGGTCGCGTCGACCATCTCGGTGATCTCGGCGTCGGTCAGCATCCACACGCCGCTGCCCTGGCTGATCCGGTGGACCGGTACGTCCAGGCGCGAGGCCTCCTTCAGGACGACGGCCAGCGCCTCGGGACCCTCGCAGGAGGGGATCTCGGTGCGCCAGCGGCCACCGCCCGGGAAGCTGTGGGGCGAGGCGTCGGCGGGGTCGAGGGCGGGTGCGCCCAGGCCCAGTGCGGCAAGCGCCCGCTCGCCGGGGCGACGGGCTGCCGTGGCGGAAGCGTCGGTCACAAGCTGTCCTTCTTGTTCGGTATTTCGGACGAGGTTCGCGGCTCTAGGCGTGGAAGGGCGGGATGTACGCCGGCCCGAGGGCCGTCAGGTTGCCCTCGGGCCGGCGTACGGCCGGGGGTGGAGCCGGCGGGGGTGGTGCGGGGGTCTGTGTGCCGCCGTACGGCCACGGGAGGCGCGGAGTGGACTCCGGCCCGTCCGCGGCCCTAGGGGCGCAGCAGGACCTTGCCGACCTTCGGGTCGCCGGACCCCACCAGCTCGATCGCCGCGGAGAACTCGGTGAGCGGCAGCTCGTGCGTGACCAGCGGCAGCGGATCGAGCAGCCCGGCCGCGAAGACCCGCACCGTGTGCGCCCAGGCGTCCGGCGGCGCACCGAAGACGGTGTGCACCTCCAACTGCCGTACGACCAGGTCGGTGGGGTCGAGACCGTCGGCGCCCGGCGCCGGGATCCCGGTCAGGACCAGCCGCCCGCCGCGCCGCAGCAGCGACGCGGCGGTCCGCGCGGCCGAGGCCGACCCCGCCGTCTCGATCACCACGTCGAAGTCGGCGGGCAGCTCCTGGTCCTTCGTGCGGAAGTCGGTGGCCCCGAACTGCCGGGAGAGCGCCTCCCGGTCGTCGCGGGTGCCGACCACCAGCAGCTCGCCCGGCGAGCCCGCCCGCAGGAACTGCACGGCGAACATGCCCAGCGTCCCGGTGCCGACCACCGCGACCCGCTCGCCCGGCCGCGCGTTCGCCTTGATGGCGGCGGCCGCGATGCAGGCGGCCGGCTCCAGCAGCGCGGCGGCCGTCAGGTCCGCGTCGTCCGGCAGGGCGTGCAGCAGCCGGGCCGGCAGGGTGAGGGTGGCCGCCATGGCCCCCGGCTGGGTGAAGCCGGTCTCCTCGTACCCGTCGGTGCACAGCGTCGTCTCGCCCGCGTGGCAGCGGTCGCACACCTGGCAGTTGCGGAAGCCCTCGCCCACGACCTTGCGGCCGACCAGCGACTGCGGCACCCCGGCGCCGACCGCCTCCACGGTCCCCGACCACTCGTGACCGGGGGTGAGCGGATAGCGGACGTACCCCTCGGGCCGGTTGCCCTGGTACACCTCGCGGTCGCTGCCGCAGATCCCGGTGGCGTGGACGCGTACCAGCGCCTCCCCGGCCTCCGGCCGGCGCGGCTCGTGCGCGGTGATGCGGTGCTCGCCGGGCGCCTCCACGACCACGGCGGCGCTCTGCGCGGTGTTCCCCGTGGCGTTCCCCGGGGTGCTCACTGCTGCGCGCCCTTCGGCTTGCGCTGCTCCCAGCCCTCGGCCCACAGGTCGAAGCGGGCCTGCTGCTGCGGGAACTCGGCGGCGGCGTCGACGTCCAGCTCGACGCCGAGGCCCGGCGCGTCGGAGAGGTGGAAGTACCCGTCGACGACCTGCGGGGCGCCCTTGACGACCTTCTTGATCTCCGAGTCCGCGAAGTCGTTGAAGTGTTCGAGGATCTTGAAGTTCGGGGAGGTGAAGCCGACCTGGAGGGAGGCGGCGGTCAGCACCGGCCCGCCGACGTTGTGCGGGGCGACCAGCATGTAGTGGGTCTCCGCCGTCGCGGCCAGCTTCCGGGTCTCCCAGATGCCGCCGATGTGGCCGACGTCCGGCTGGATGATGTCGACGGCCTGGCTCTCGAACAGCTCCCGGAACTCGATCCGGTCGTGGATGCGCTCACCGGTGGCGACCGGGATGTCGACCTTGGCCGCGATCTTCTCCAGCGCCTTCAGGTTCTCCGGCGGGCAGGGCTCCTCCAGCCAGGCGGGCTTGAAGGGGGCCAGCTCGCGGGCGAGGCGCACGGCCGTCGCGGGGGAGAAGCGGCCGTGCATCTCCAGCATCAGCTCGGCGTCCGGCCCGATGGCGTCCCGGACCGCCTCGATCAGCGAGACGGCGTACAGGCTCTGCTCGTGGTCCAGCTCGAAGTGCCCGGTGCCGAAGGGGTCGATCTTCAGCGCCTTGTACCCGCGCGCCACGACCTCCTGGGCGGCCTTGTGGTACGCCTCGGGCGTGCGCTCCGTGGTGTACCAGCCGTTGGCGTAGGCCTTGACCTTGTCGGTCACCTTGCCGCCGAGCAGCTGCCACACCGGCACGCCCAGCGCCTTGCCCTTGATGTCCCAGCAGGCCATCTCGACGACCGCGATGCCCGACATCACGATCTCGCCCGCGCGCCCGTAGTCGCCGTACTTCATGCGGCGCACCAGGTCCTCGACAGCGAACGGGTCGGAGCCGAGAATGTGGTTGGCCTCGGCCTCGCGCAGGTATCCGATGAGAGCGTCGGTGTGGCCCAGCATCCGGGTCTCGCCGACTCCGGTGATCCCCTCGTCGGTGTGCACCTGGACGTAGGTCAGGTTGCGCCACGGCGTCCCGACCACGTGTGTGCTGATTCCGGTGATGCGCACGACAGTTGCCCCTTGCTGCTTCGTCGGCTCGGTTGGCTGGCGTTTCGATGTGTTCGATATTTCGTCACACGTTCGAAATGCTGGCGTGACAGTAAGGACGGGGCGGTCGGGGTGTCAATGGGTCGGACGCATAACGGTTTCGATAGTTTCGAAGTCCACTTTCGGGGCAATGCCGGATGCTTCCCGTCGCCTCGGGCGCTTCGCACGGCATCTCACACGGTTAAACCTGTTCTCCCACAAAAATTCCACAGCACCCCCTAGGAACGCCGCCCTCCGGGAACTTAGTCTTCCCGCGTCATGGACTACTGCCACTCGTGCCGACGGCACCTCAACGGCGCCTTCGTGTGCCCGGGGTGCGGCACCCCTGCCGACCAGCTCCGCGCGGACGCGGACGACAACGACACCGGTGATGCCGGCGAATCGTTCCGCGAGGGTGCGCGCGAGCGCGACGGTGCCGGTTCGCAGCCGGAACCGGGCGGCCGCGCCGCCCGACGCCGGGAACAGGGCCGCGGGGGCCGCAGGCGCGGGCGGTACGAAGCGGGGCGGCCCGACGCCGGGCCGTCCGGCGAACCCGGCCGCCGGGCCGGCGAGGCGGAGCCCGCCGACGGTCACGGCTTCGAACCGGAGCACGACGAGCGGGACCACTGGGCGGACGGCGCCGGACCGTCCGACGGCCCCGGGTACCCGACGGACGACACCGGGCGGACCGAAGGGGCCAAGTACGACGACGCGGACGACGAGTACGACGAGTACGACCCGGCGGAGCCGGACCACGAGCCCGTCGTCAGCCGTCGCGATCGCAAGGCGGCCGCCCATCGACGGCGCCGTCGGCGCACCCTGCTGATAGCCACCGGCTTCGTCCTCGCGGCCGGCGGGCTGAGCCTCGCCGAGCTCGGTGTCGACGCGCCGGGCTTCTCCTCCGAACAGCCCGCGGCCGCGGTGGACCCCTCGACCCGGGGCGGCGCGTCCGACGGGGCGTCGGCGTCCGTGTCGGCCCGCACCCGCGACAGCGCGGCCACCCCCACGGTCTCGGCCCAGGCCTCCCGCTCGGCCGCCGCGGCGGCGTCGAAGTCCCCGAGCGCCGGCGCGTCCAGGTCCACCGCACCGGCCGACGGGAACAGCACCTCCCTGGCCTCGGCCGCGCCGACCGGCTCGTCGTCCTCGGCGGCGGCCCCCACGGCGGACCCGAGCGCGTCGGCCGAGCCGACGAGCGCGGACCCGGCGCCCGACCCGACCCCTTCGGAGACGTGCAGCCAGTTCCTGTGGTGGTGCACCTGAGGCTCGGGGCCGCACCGGCCGCCCGCCAGGCTCCCTAGGTCGACTTCTGCCGGGTTCCCGGTTCCAGCATGCGGCGCAGCAGTCCCCGCAGCACCACCCGTTCCTCCTCGCTCAGCCCCGCCAGTGGTTCGCGGGCGAAGTGCAGGGACTCGCGCAGGCTGCGGGCCACCTGTATGCCCTCGTCCGTGGCCGCCGCCAGCTTCACCCTGCGGTCGGCGGCGTCCGGCCGCCGCTCCACCAGGCCTCGGGATTCGAGGCGGTCGACTATTCCGGTGACGTTCGACGGCTCGCACTTCAGCTTCTGGGCCAGCTTGCGCATGGGCAGCGGCTCCAGCGAGAGCAGGTTCAGCAGCCGGGCCTGGGCGCCGGTCAGGGCGTGGTCACCGGCGGCGGCCTCGTAGTCCTCGTAGAACCGGGCCACGACCTCGCCGATCAGCTCGACTACGTCCATGGTCAGGGCGTCGGGGCGGGGCGTTCGCGGTGAGGTGGGCATGCCTCCGAGGGTACTCCGTTACTTGACATCATGAAATATTCAGGCGCATGGTTGTTTCAGGTACTGAAGTATTTGACCGTGTGAAGCACCGAGGAAGGCCCAGGTCTCATGCCCGACACCCCCACGCTCCCCGCCACCAGCCGTGAATGGCACCTGCTCAGCCGCCCGGTCGGCTGGCCCAAGCCCGAGGACTTCGCCCTGGTCGAGGCGGAGATCCGGCAGCCCGGCCCCGGCGAGGTGCTGGTGCGCAACGCCTACGTGTCGGTCGATCCGTACATGAGGGGCCGCATGAGCGCGGCCAAGTCCTATGTCGCCCCCTTCGAGCTGGGCAAGGTCATGCAGGGCGGTGCCGTCGGCGAGGTCGTCGCCTCGGGTGCCGAGGGCATCGCCCCGGGCGACCACGTGCTGCACTTCGGCGGCTGGCGCGAGTACGCCACGGTCTCCGCCGAGCAGGCCGTCAAGGTCGACCCCGAGGCCGCGCCCCTGTCGACGTACCTCGGCGTCCTCGGCATGACCGGCCTCACCGCCTACGCCGGACTGCTGCGCACCGCCTCCTTCAAGGAGGGCGACTCGGTGTTCGTGTCCGGGGCCGCGGGCGCCGTGGGCAGCCAGGTCGGGCAGATCGCCAGGCTCAAGGGCGCCTCCCGGGTCATCGGCTCGGCCGGGTCCGACGACAAGGTCAAGCTGCTCGTCGAGGAGTACGGCTTCGACGCGGCCTTCAACTACAAGAACGGCCCGGTCTCCGAGCAGCTGCGCGAGGCCGCCCCCGACGGCATCGACGTCTACTTCGACAACGTCGGCGGCGACCACCTGGAGGCGGCCATCGGCTCGCTGAACCAGGGCGGCCGGATCGCGATCTGCGGCATGATCTCCGTCTACAACAACACCGAGGCCGCCCCCGGCCCGAGGAACCTGGCCCGGCTCATCCAGACCCGCGGCCGGATCGAGGGCCTCCTCGTCGGCGACCACTACGACCTTCAGCCGCAGTTCGTCCAGGAGGTCGGCGCCTGGGTCCGCTCCGGCGAGCTCAAGTACGCCGAGACGGTCGTCGAGGGCATCGAGAACAACCTGGAGGCGTTCCTCGGGGTGCTGCGCGGCGACAACACCGGAAAGATGATCGTCAAGCTCTGACCGGCGAACCGGGCCGCGCCCCCGCAGGGCGAGGAAGGCCGCGCCCCCGGAGCCGGGGCGCGGCCTTCGCGCGGGTGCGTCACACGGCCAGCGCCGCCCGGTGCACCGCCGCCGCCAGCCCGGCGTTCTCCGGCGCGGCCCCGCCCGGGAAGGCGTTGCGCCGCCGGGTGTAGCCGTACGCCAGGCCGCTGCGCGGGTCCGCGAAGGCCTGGCTGCCGCCCGCCCCGCTGTGCCCGAACGCCCCGGCGCCCAGGAACGGGTGCCAGGTGTCCGCGGTGGCCTGGAAGCCCAGCCCGTACGACTTGTGGGCACGGGCCACCAGGTCGTACCCCACGGAGTGGAACTGCCCGAACTCCGCCGCCGTGTCCTCCTTCAGCAGCGGCGCCTTCCCGTCGATCTCGCTGACGGCCGCCGCGTACAGCCCCGCCAGCCCGCGCGCCGAGGCCACCCCGCCGACCGAGGCCGGGCCCTTGGCGCGGATCTCCGGCCGGTTCGGCAGCAGCGCGAGGTCGGTCGGCTCGGCCGTGTGCGTGTTGAAGGCGATGGACGCCAGCGTGTGCGGCCCCTGCGGCGACGCGTCGAGCAGGGCCTGCTGTTCGGCGGTCGGGAGCATCGGCTGCACGGTGCGGAAGCGCGGTTCGTGGGCCGCGGGCAGGCCCAGGAAGAAGTCCAGCCCGTACGGGGCGCGGATCCGCTCCTCGTACACCTCCTGGAGCGTGCGGCCGGTGGCGCGGCGCACCACCTCGCCCGTCAACGCGCCGATGACCAGCGCGTGGTAGCCGAAGGCGGTGCCCGGCCGCCAGAACGGCCGCTGGTCGGCGAGCCGTTCGGCGATCAGCCGGTCGTCGGCGAGCTCGGCCGCGCTGAAACCGGTGTCCGTGCCGACCAGGCCCGCCCGGTGCGCGAGCAGGTCCCGCAAGGTCAGCGACCCCTTGCCCTCGGAGCCGAACTCCGGCCAGTAGTAGGTGACTTTGCGGTCCAGTTCGAGGGTGCCCTCCTGCACGAGGAGCGCCACGACCAGATGGGCGGCCCCCTTGGTCGAGGAGTACACGCCGTAGAGGGAGTCGGGGTCGTTGCCCGCCCACAGGTCGACGACCCGCCGCCCGTGCACGTACGCGGTCAGCTGCCCCTCGTAGTCGGGCCGTTCCGCGGCGACGAGCGCCGCGAACTCCGCCCGCACCGCCTCGAAGCCGTCCGCGACGGTGCCGTGGATCTCCTGCGTCATGCGCTCTCCTCCAACTTCAGCCGCTGTGCGCGTGTGCCATGGTGATCAATGCCCGTCCGAGCTGGGGGGACTCCCCCCTTCGGGTCGTATCGGAAGTCGCCTCCGGGTGGCCCCGGAAGCCGTTCTCGGGCGGTCGCGCAGCAGGCGCTCGACGCACGCGCGCCTGTTGCGGGCTTCCCGGGATCGGTACGGCGGGACGTACCCGTTCGACTCAACAGCGACGGAAGGGCGTTGGTGTCGCCGATGCCCCGTATGGCGTACGCGCACGGCCGTGCCGGGGCCGGCGCCGGTCCGGGGGAGCGGCCGGGCGTTCGGTACCGGACGGTGACGCTCTGGCCGGAGGCCGATCGGGATTCACCCGATAGAGTTCGAGCATGCGCGATCTCGGGGTGGGTTTCAGCTATCTCCTGAAGGGCCAGCGCTGGGTGGCCCGGCACGGAAAGCAGTACGGCTTCGGCCTGCTGCCCGGTCTGATCACCCTCGTCCTCTACACGGCGGCGCTGGTGGCCCTGGCCCTGTGGGGCGAGGACCTCGTCTCCTGGTCGACCCCGTTCGCGGACGACTGGTCGAGCCCCTGGCAGGGCCTGTTCCGCGGCTTCCTCACCGCCGTGCTGTTCGCGCTCGGTCTGCTGCTGGCGGTGCTCACCTTCACCGCGGTCACGCTCCTCTTGGGCCAGCCCTTCTACGAGAACCTCTCCGAGAAGGTCGACCGTGACGTCTCGCCCGACGGCACCGCCCCCGAGTCGCAGCTGCCGCTCTGGCGCGAACTGTGGATCTCGGCGCGCGACAGCCTGCGCATCGTGGTGCGCGCCCTCGTCTGGGGCGTCCTCCTCTTCGCCCTCGGCTTCCTGCCCGTGGTCGGCCAGACGGTCGTCCCGGTGCTCGGCTTCTTCGTCACCGGCTTCTTCCTCACCGAGGAACTCGCCGCCGTCGCCCTCCAGCGCCGTGGCGTCGAGCTCCGCGACCGGCTCGCCCTGCTGCGCTCCCGCAAGACCCTGGTCTGGGGCTTCGGCACCCCGCTGGGCCTGGCCTTCCTGGTGCCGTTCGTCGCGGTGTTCCTGATGCCGGGTGCGGTCGCGGGCGCGACCCTCCTCGCCCGCGACCTGCGGGGCGAGGAGATCACCGACGGCGCGGCCCGCGAGAGCGAGGAGATCGCCGACGGCGCGACCCGCGAGAGCGAGGAGTCCCACCGGGCGCAGAACGCCACCCGCTGACCCGCCGCCTCCCGCGGCACGGCCGCGAGCGCCCGCCCGCCCGAGGTCGTACCCCGTACCACCCCCGTCACCGCCCCGTCGCCGCGTACACCGCCGGCGCCGGGGCGCCCTTGTCGTGCGCCCACGCCCGCCGTGCCGGGCGCGGCCCGTCCCGCTTGCCGCGGTCACGACGGAGGTTCCGCAGCGTTTCTTTCGAGATTTGGGATAGAAGGCGGTCTCGTGGGTATTTGTGAAGGGTTGGTACGAACTTCGCCTCGTCCGCTCGATTGCCGACCGCGGAGCGAGTACGACGGTTAACGTCTGATCCGGGCGCTTACGTCCCGGGCCCTCGGGGCCTCGGGCTCCGGCGCCCCCGAAGCAGCCCCGGTCCGGTGACCTGACCTCCGGACCGGGGCTCATTTCCTTACCGGGGCCGGTCAGCGGGTCGAGAACGCGTACACCGTCGTCGAGCGGTACACCGCATCCGGCCGCAGCTCGGTGCTGGGGAACTCCGGACGGTTCGGGGAGTCCGGGAAGTGCTGCGTCTCCAGCGCGACCCCGTCGCCGGGCGCGAACGGGGCCTCCAGGTGGTCCGCGGTGTACAGCTGCATCCCCGGCTCGGTCGTCGCCACCGTCAGCACCCGCCCGGACCCGGGGTCGTGCAGCTCGGCCACCTCCTCGACGGCCTGCGTCACCCCCTTGTCCAGGACGAAGTTGTGGTCGTAGCCGGTGCCCACCTTGCGGGCCGCGCGGAAGTCGAACCGGGTGCCCGTCACGTCCTCCAGCACACCGGTCGGGATCAGGTCCGCGTCGACCGGCGTGTAGCGCGAGGCGGCGATCCGCAGCTCGTGTCCCCCGGTGCCCCCGGTCCCGCCCAGGTCGAAGTAGCTGTGGTTGGTGAGGTTGACCACGGTCGGCTCGTCCGTGGTGGCCTCGTAGGCGATCCGCAGCGCCCCGGACGCGTCCAGGGTGTACGTCGCCGAGACCTCCAGCCGGCCGGGGAAGCCCTCCTCGCCGTGCGGGCTGACCCGGCTCAGCCGCACCCCGTGCTCGACCGGCGTGACGTCCCACACTCGCTTGTCGAAGCCACGCTCACCACCGTGCAGCGAGTTCGGCGGGGTGTTGGGCTCCAGCGCGTACGTCAGCTCGCCCAGCGGGAAACGGCCGCCCGCGATCCGGTTGGCGTACCGGCCGACCAGCGCGCCGAGATACGGTCCAGGGTGCGTCAGATAGCCGTCCAGGTCGGCGAACCCCAGCACCACGTCCCCGGGGCGCCCGTCCCGGTCGGGGACCTCCAGGGACTGCACGATCCCGCCGTACGACAGGATCCGCACCCGGGTCCCGGCCCGTTCCAAGGTCCAGACATGGACCGGGGTGCCGTCGGGAAGTGTGCCGAAAAGTTCGCTCATGTGGGAAACCCTAGGTCACGGTTCCCGCGCCGTGACGGTGCGGTAGGCGATCTCCGCGAGCCGCGCCTGCCCGTCCGTGCTCGGGTGGAACCAGTCCCAGTGGCTGAGCTGGCCCGTGTCGAAGCGGTAGTCGTACACCGCGTTCCCGTCGAAGCGGCATCGGGTGTCCTTGACGCAGACCTCCTCCAGCACCCTGTTGTACGCCTCCACCCGGCGCTGCACCGTGTCGCGCCGCGCCGTCGCCGCCGCGTCCAGCGCGTCCGCGTCGCCCAGCATGGAGGGACACAGGCCGAGCCGCCAGATCTGCCTGCCGAGCGGGTTGGAACGGCCCTGCGACCACAGTCGCTTCAGGTTCGGCACGCTCGCCACGTACACCTGCGTCCTCGGCAGCTCCTCGCGCAGGGCGCGCAGCGAGTCCTCGAAGTCCGCCCGGAAGTCCGCGATCGGCGTCATGCCCGAAACGGTGGACCGGCAGGCGTCATTGGCCCCCACCATCACCGTCACCAGCTGCGGCCGCCGGGCCGCCGCCCGTCCGAGCTGCGCGGGCAGGTCCGCCATCCGGGACCCGGTCACCGCGTAGTTCCAGCTGTGCTCGGCCGCGCCCGCCGCCCCCAGCAGCCGCACGGCGAGGCTGTCGACCTTCGCCGAGCTGCCCGTCGCCCAGGACACCTCCGGGCAGTCCGACAGCACCGCGCAGGCGTCGAAGCCACGGGTGATGGAGTCGCCGACCGCCGCCACCGAGTCCGGGCTGCGGTCCCACACCGGGGTGGGCGACGGCTTCGCCCGGGCCTGCGAACCGCCCGACCCCGGCGGGTCGCCGCCGACCGTGTCGCACCCCCCGGCACCCAGGACGGTCGCCGCCACCACGGCGACGACGGCCCGCACCCGGCTGCTTCGCTTCCGCATCCTCGGCCATCCCCTCGGTCGTCCCGTACGTCCTCCCCCTCCATCACAACGTGCGAGGGTTCCCGGCCGGCCCGGTGCAACGCCGCACCGCGTACAAGCGTCCCCCTGGGTGAATGGCAGACGATTGTGGGCACCGGGACCGACGGTACGTCACACTCCTTGCGCCGCCGCACGGTAGCCTCGCCATCAACGTGGCCGATGTGCCACTGAGCATGGCCCCAGTAGCAAGATGTCCCGCTCTGCCCGGAGGTCCCGGTGACGACACGTGGAGTTCTGTACGTGCACTCCGCGCCGCGCGCGTTGTGCCCGCATGTCGAGTGGGCCGTCGCCGGGGTGCTCGGTACGCGCGTCAACCTCGACTGGATCCGGCAGCCCGCCGCGCCGGGCACCTGGCGCTCGGAGTTCTCCTGGCAGGGCGAGGTCGGCACCGCCTCCAAGCTCGCCTCCGCCCTGCGCGGCTGGCAGATGCTGCGCTTCGAGGTCACCGCCGAGCCCTGCCCCACCGCCGAGGGCGAGCGCTACAGCTGCACCCCCGACCTCGGCATCTACCACGCGGTCACGGGTATGCACGGCGACATCCTCATCCCCGAGGACCGGCTGCGCGCGGCCCTCCAGCGCTCCCAGCGCGGCGAGACCGACCTGGAGGCCGAACTCGCCAAGCTGCTCGGCAAGCCCTGGGACGACGAGCTGGAGCCGTTCCGGTACGCGGGCGAGGGCGCGCCGGTGCGCTGGCTGCACCAGGTGGTCTGACCCGCGGCTCGCGCCGCTCCGCTGCAGTGCCCGCCGCCCCGGCGCGGCACCCGTCAGGTACGCCGTCACGTACGTTCGTCGCGCCCGCCGCACGCGGGCCCGGTACGGCGGTCTGTCGCGCGGCGCCACGCGGGTGCGGCAGCGCGCAGCGCACCCGCCCCGCGGCTTCCCGGGGCGCCCCGCGCACGACGGACGGCATCCGTGCCCGGCTCCGCACCCGCCCCGCGCGGCGCGCCCCGGAACGGACCGCGGCCCGCCGCCCGCGCCGGAGCGCGGGGGACGGGCCGTCGGAGGTCCTCGAAGTCAGCTGCGAGGACGGTGGGTTCAGATCGTGCGGAACGCCAGCACCACGTTGTGGCCGCCGAAGCCGAACGAGTCGTTCAGCGCGGCGATCCGGCCGTCGACGGGGAGCTTGCGCGCCTCGCCGCGGACGATGTCGGCGTTGGCCTCCGCCTCCGGGTCGAGGTTCTCCACGTTGATGGTCGGCGGCGCCACCCGGTGGTACAGGGCGAGGATGGCCGCGACGGACTCGACACCGCCCGCGCCACCGAGCAGGTGACCGGTCATCGACTTGGTCGCCGAGACGGCCATGTGGTCCGCGTCGTCGCCGAAGACCTTGCGCAGCGCCTTCAGCTCGGCGATGTCACCGGCCGGCGTGGAGGTGGCGTGCGCGTTCACGTGCACGATCTCCGCCGGGTCCAGGTCCGTGCTGTCCAGCAGGTGCTGGAGGGCGTGCGAGATGCCGCGGCCCTCCGGCTCCGGCTGCACGATGTCGTGGCCGTCGGCGGAGATGCCCTGGCCGACCGCCTCCGCGTACACCCGGGCACCGCGCTTGGCGGCGTGCTCGGCGGACTCCAGGACGATCACGCCGGCGCCCTCGCCGAGGACGAAGCCGTCGCGGTCGACGTCGTAGGGACGCGAGGCGCCCTGCGGGTCGTCGTTGTTCTTGGACATCGCCATCATGTTGCCGAACGCGGCGATGGGCAGCGGGTGGATCGCCGCCTCCGTGCCACCGGCGACGACGACGTCGGCACGGCCGGTACGGATCATCTCGATGGCGTAACCGATGGCCTCGGCGCCCGACGCGCAGGCGGAGACCGGCGTGTGCACACCCGCGCGGGCGCCCACGAGCAGACCCACGTTGGCGGACGGACCGTTCGGCATGAGCATCGGCACGGTGTGCGGGGAGACGCGGCGGACGCCCTTCTCCTTGAGCACGTCGTACTGGTCGAGGAGGGTCGTCACACCACCGATGCCGGAGGCGATGACGGTCCCGAGGCGGTCGGGGTCGACCGCGCCGTCCTCACCCGCGCGAGCGGTGAAGCCGGCGTCGGCCCAGGCCTCCTGGGCCGCGATCAGCGCGAACTGCGCCGAACGGTCGAGACGGCGGGCCTGCGGCCGCGGGATGACCTCGGTGGGCTCCACGGCGACCGGGGCCGCGATACGGACAGCCTGGTCGGCCGCCCATTCCTTCTCCAGGGGCTTGACGCCGGAACGACCGGCGATCAGGCCCTCCCAGGTAGAGGCTGCGTCGCCACCCAGCGGTGTGGTTGCGCCGATACCGGTGACGACCACGGTGCGATTGGTCGGGCTCACGGGAATTCTTTCTCCAACGGATACGAGGATTCAGCGGCGCCACCGCCGGGTGGCGGGGCCGGCAGCTCCCGGCCTAAGGGGTTGCTCAGGCCTGGTGCTTGAGGATGTATTCGGTCGCGTCACCGACGGTCTTGAGGTTCTTGACGTCCTCGTCGGGGATCTTGACGTCGAAGCGCTCTTCGGCGGCGACGACGACCTCGACCATGGACAGCGAGTCGACGTCCAGGTCGTCGGTGAAGGACTTGTCCAGCTGGACGTCCTCAACCGGGATCCCGGCGATCTCGTTCACGATCTCCGCGAGACCGGCGACGATCTCTTCCTGAGTGGCGGCCATGTCGGCGCTCCTTCGTAGATGTTCCAGAGGGTGTGGCTCCCACCGCGTGTGCGGCGGGTGTTGCGTTTCCCGTACCGGATGCATGATCCGGCACGGAGTGCCTAGGGGAGGGTAACGACCGTCGCGGCGTACACGAGACCCGCCCCGAAGCCGATGACGAGCGCGGTGTCGCCGCTCTTCGCCTCTCCGGTCGCCAGGAGCCGCTCCATCGCGAGCGGGATCGAGGCGGCCGAGGTGTTGCCGGTGGTGCGCACGTCACGCGCGACCGTGACGGTCTCCGGCAGCTTGAGTGTCTTCACCATCGAGTCGATGATCCGCTCGTTGGCCTGGTGCGGGATGAAGACGTCCAGTTCGTCCGAGGTGATCCCGGCCGCCTCCAGCGCCTGCTGGGCGACCTTCGCCATCTCGAACACGGCCCAGCGGAACACCGCCTGGCCTTCCTGGGTGATCGCGGGGAACTTCTCGACCTCGCCGGTGCGGTAGTCCGTCCACGGCACGGTCTGCTTGATGGTCTCGGACTTGTCGCCCTCCGAGCCCCACACGGTCGGGCCGATGGCCGGCTCCTGGGAGGGGCCCACGACGACCGCGCCCGCGCCGTCACCGAACAGGAAGGCCGTGGCCCGGTCCTCCAGGTCGGTCAGGTCTGACAGCCGCTCGACCCCGATGACCAGGACGTACTCCGCCGAACCCTCGACGATCATGCCCTTGGCGAGGGTCAGTCCGTAGCCGAAGCCCGCGCAGCCGGCCGAGATGTCGAAGGCGGCGGCCTTGGCGGTGCCCAGCTTGTGGGCGATCTCGGTGGCGACGGCCGGGGTCTGCTTGAAGTGCGAGACGGTCGAGACGACGACGGCGCCGATCTGCTCGGCGGAGATCCCGGCGTCGGCGATTGCCTTGCCGGAGGCCTCGACGGACATCGCGGCGACGGTCTCCTCGTCGGAGGCCCAGTGTCGGGTCTCGATGCCGGAGCGCGAGCGGATCCACTCGTCGGACGAGTCGATCGTCTCGAGGATCACCTCGTTCGGCACGATCCGGGTGGGACGGTAGCCGCCCACGCCGAGGATGCGCGCGTACGGGGCGCCCTTGCTGGGCTTGATCTTCGACATGATCGGTCGGCTCCTCGGGTCGTCAGGCATGCTCGGCGATGAGTTCGCGAGCCGCGTCCAGGTCGTCGGGGGTCTTCAGGGCCAGCGTCGTGACGCCGGGCAGCGCGCGCTTGGCCAGACCGGTCAGCGTGCCGCCGGGGCACACCTCGATCAGCGCGGTCGCGCCGAGCTCCTTGAAGGTCTCCATGCACAGGTCCCAGCGGACCGGGTTGGCGACCTGGCCGACCAGCCGGGCGACGACCTCGTCGCCGGTGGCGACGGTCCGCCCGTCCTTGTTGGACACGTACACGATCTTCGGGTCGGCCGGCACGAGCTCCTTCGCGGCCTCGGCCAGCTTCTCGACCGCGGGGCCCATGTGGTGCGTGTGGAAGGCACCGGCCACCTTGAGCGCGACGACCCGGCGCACGCCCTCGGGCTTGTCCGTCTCCAGCGCGGCGAGCTGCTCCAGCGTGCCCGCGGCCACGATCTGGCCCGCGCCGTTGACGTTGGCCGCGGTCAGGCCCAGCTTCTCCAGATGCGGGACGGTCGCCTCGGGGTCGCCGCCGAGCAGCGCCGACATGCCGGTCTCGGTGATCGCGGCGGCCTCGGCCATGGCCAGGCCGCGCTTGCGCACGAGGCTCAGCGCGGTGGTGTCGTCGAGGACACCCGCGAAGGCCGCGGCGGTGATCTCGCCGACGCTGTGGCCCGCGACCGCGCCCGGGGCGAGGTCCGTGACGGCACCGAGTGCCGAGGCGGACAGCAGTCCGGCGGCGACCAGGAGCGGCTGCGCGACAGCCGTGTCCCGGATCGCGTCCGCGTCGGCCTGCGTGCCGTAGTGGGCGAGGTCCAGCCCGATGGCGTCCGACCACGCGGCGAGGCGGTCGGCGGCACCGGGCAGTTCGAGCCAGGGGGTCAGGAAGCCGGGCGTCTGAGCGCCCTGGCCGGGAGCGACGAGTACGAGCACTCTCACACTCTCTCTTGGGGACGGCCACGGCCGCCCGTGGGGACAGGGACGAAGAACAGCAGGGGGTTTTGTAGGCCTTCGACAAACCTAGGTCTGGGGATCTCCATCGACCAGACGCCCCAGGATCAGCGCGATCCTCAGTGTGAACGCGGATCGTACATCGGATGGCGACCAGCCGGTGACGTCCGTCACACGTCGGAGCCGGTAGCGCACGGTGTTGGGGTGCACGAACAGCATCCGTGCGGCCCCCTCCAGGCTGCTCGCCTGCTCCAGGTAGACGCTCAGCGTCTCCAGCAGCGCGGAGCCGGCCTCCTCCAGCGGTCTGTAGATCTCCTCCACCAACTGCTCGCGCGCACCGGGGTCGCCGGCGATCGCGCGCTCCGGGAGCAGATCGTCCGCCAGCACCGGACGCGGCGCGTCCTGCCAGGCCGAACACGCCTTCAGCCCCGCCGCGGCGGCCTGCGCGGACCGGGTTCCGGCCAGCAGGTCGGGGACGACGGGACCGGCCACGACCGGTCCCTGCGCGAACGGCCCGATCAGCGACTTGGCCACCGCGAGGGGGTTGTCGCTGCCACCGGCGATCACCACGAGCCGGCTGCCCAGCACCCCGGTGAGCACCTGGAGCTTGGCGTGCCGGGCGGCCCGCCGGATGGCCTCCACGGTCAGTTCGGAGTCGCCGTCCGGGGCGGTCCCCAGCACCACGCACACATGTTCCGGCGCGTTCCAGCCCAGCGCGGCGGCCCGGCTCACCGCGCCCTCGTCGGCCTCGCCGCTGAGCACGGCGTTGACGACGAGCGACTCCAGACGCGCGTCCCAGGCACCGCGTGCCTCGGCGGCCTGGGCGTAGACCTGGGCGGTGGCGAAGGCGATCTCACGGGCGTAGACGAGCAGCGCCTCGCGCAGCACGCGCTCGTCCCCCGGGGCCGCCACCTCGTCGATCGCGCTCTCCATCACCTCGATGGTGGTGCGCACCATCTCGACGGTCTGGCGCAGGGTGATGGCCCGGGTCAGTTCGCGCGGCGCGGTCCCGAACACATCGGTGGAGATCGCCTGGGGGGCGTCGGGATGCCGGAACCACTCGGTGAAGGCGGCGATGCCGGCCTGCGCGACGAGCCCGATCCAGGAGCGGTTCTCCGGGGGCATGGCCCGGTACCACGGCAGCGTCTCGTCCATCCGGGCGATGGCCTGGACGGCGAGGGTCCCGGCGGACTTCTCCAGCCGCTTGAGGGTCGCGGCGTGCGTCCGGACGTCGTGCGCTGCGGTGCTGGACTTGCTGGTTTCGGGTTCGGGCACGGGACAAGACTGCCTTATCGGGACGCCGACGTGTGCCGCCGGGTCGGGCGCGCGGTCCGCGGCGGGTCCCGCGCGGGGCTACCGTGGTGGTCGTGATGGACGTACGGCGCGCGGGCGAGCGCTACCGCGGAGGGGATCCGCGGGCCGGGATCGAATCCCGGCACGCCTTCTCCTTCGGCCCCCACTACGACCCCGGCAACCTGCGCTTCGGCGCGGTGATCGCCTGCAACGAGGAGCGGCTCGCCCCGGGCGCCGGCTTCGACGAGCACCCGCACAGTCACACGGAGATCGTGACGTGGGTGGTGGAGGGCGAGCTGACCCACCGCGACTCCCTCGGCCGCGAGACGGTGGTGCGCGCCGGGGACGTCCAGCGCCTGAGCGCGGCCTCCGGTGTCCGGCACGTGGAGCGCAACGACGCCGCCGCCCCGCTGACCTTCGTCCAGATGTGGCTGGCCCCGCGCGAGGCGGGCGGCGACCCGGTCTACGAGATCGTCCGCGGCATCGCCGACTCCACCCCCTACGCGGTACCGGAGGCGGGCGCGATGCTGCACGTACGGCGGCTGGCCGCGGGGGAGCGGACGGCGGTGCCGGACGCGGCCCATGTGTACGTCCATGTCGTACGCGGCGCGGTACGGCTGGACGGCGCGGACCTGACGCCGGGCGACGCGGCGCGGATCACCGACGCGAAGGACCTGGAGGCGGTGGGGGTGACGGCGGCGGAACTGCTGCTCTGGGAGATGGCGGCGGCCTGACCGGCCGCCGTCTCCGGCCGACCGGGTCAGCGGGTGAGCTCGGCGAGCACCGCGTCGGTGAAGGGGGGCCACGCCTCGACGGACCAGGGGCCGAAGGGCCGGTCGGTCAGGGCGGCGCACGCGATCCCCGCGTCCGGGTCGATCCACAGGAACGTACCCGACTGCCCGAAGTGCCCGAACGTCCGCGGCGAGGACGAGGCGCCCGTCCAGTGCGGCGACTTGCCGTCCCGGATCTCGAAGCCGAGGCCCCAGTCGTTGGGGTTCTGGTGGCCGTAGCCCGGCAGGACGCCCTTCGTGCCCGGGTACTGCACCGTCATCGCCTCGGCGACGGTACGCGGATCGAGCAGCCGCGGCGCCTGCACCTCCGCGGCGAACCGCAGCAGGTCCGTCACCGTCGACACCCCGTCCTTCGCCGGGGAGCCGTCGAGGCCGGTGTCCGTCATGCCGAGCGGCTCCAGCACCGCCTGCCGCAGATACTCGGCGAACGGGATGTCCGTGGCCTTCGCGATGTGCTCCCCGAGCACCTCGAAGCCCGCGTTGGAGTACAGCCGCCGCTCCCCGGGCGCCGACATCACCCGGTGCTCGTCGAACGCCAGCCCCGAGGTGTGGGAGAGCAGATGACGGACCGTCGACCCCGCGGGGCCGGCCGGCTCGTCGAACTCGATCGCCCCCTCCTCGTACGCGACCAGCGCGGCGTAGGCGGCGAGCGGCTTGGTGACCGAGGCCAGCGGGAAGCGCCGCCCGACGGGTCCATGGGACCCCAGGACCGTGCCGTCGGCCCGTACGACACCCGCCGCAGCGGTGGGAACCGGCCAGTTCTCGATCGACGCCAAGCTCTGTGCAGACATGCCGTCGAGCCTAAGCCGCCCGGCGCCCCGGCCCGGGACCCACCCCACCGGATGGATCACGCCACACCCGTCGCCTTCTTACCGGTTCGGCTTGCCTGGAGTGCGCTCGAAGGCCATAGCGTGGAGGTCATGACGGTGATGCAGACCACGCCCGCGGCCACCGAGCAAGCCCCCACCTCCGCAGACAGCTGCTCCGCCCCGCCGCCACCGCATCCGCGCCCCGACGGCCGGGACAGCTACACCATCAGTGAGGTCGTCGCGTTCACCGGGCTGAGCGCGCACACCCTGCGCTGGTACGAGCGGATCGGCCTGATGTCCCACATCGACCGTTCGCACACCGGCCAGCGCCGCTACAACAACCGGGACCTGGACTGGCTCGGCCTGGTCGGCAAGCTGCGGCTGACCGGCATGCCGGTCGCCGACATGGTCCGGTACGCGGAGCTGGTGCGCGAGGGCGAGAACACCTACGACGAGCGGCGCGACCTGCTGGTGGCGACCCGGCACGACGTCCTGGCCCGGATCGCCGAGCTCCACGACACGCTCGCGGTGCTCGACCGGAAGATCGCCTTCTACACGGAGGCCGGGCACGGCCACGCCGCGGAGCGGGCGGGCTGACCGCCCCCGCCGGGGAGCGTCAGAACTCCGCGAGCAGCTCCGCCTTCTTCACCGAGAACTCCTCGTCCGTCAGCAGCCCCGCCCGGTGCAGCTCGCCGAGATGACGGATCCGCTCGGCGATGTCGGCGGGATCGCGGCGCGGCGCCGGGACGGCGAGCGCGGCCGCGGGCACGGCGGGCGCGGCCGGCGGCCCGCCGGCGCGCACCGCGGCCAGCACGGCCGCGGCGAACGGCAGCGACTCGTGCACCGGCCCGTACCCCAGACCGAACACCACCGCCGCCGGGTCCTGGTCGGCCTGCGCGGCCTGCTGCTCGGCCGGGTCCCGCAGCAGCAGCCGCAGATGCCCCTCGAAGACCTCGGGGGAGCGCCACTCGACCCCGGTCAGCCCGCCGACCGGGAAACTCTGGTCGCCGGCCTTCCACTTCGCCGAGGACGCGCCCGTCCAGAACCAGCGGAAGGCCACCGTCCGGCCGTCGAAGGACGCCTTCGCGTCGTACGCCTTGAACTGCCGCGGCGCCTCGGGCGCGGGCACCAGATGGCGTTCGGCCGGGCCGGACTCGGTCAGCAGGGCGCGCAGTTCGTCGGCGTAGTACTCGGCGAGCGTCGCGCGCTCGGCAGGCAGCACCAGCCGGTAGGGGTCGGAGCCCTCCTTGAGCTGTCCGTCGGCCGCCTCCATCAGCGGGTCGGCGCCCGGGCGGGGCTCGGCCCGCAGCACGACCGTGCCGCGCTTGCCGGGGGTGAGGGTCACCGCCTCGATCGCCGTGAGCGGGACGCGCCGTTCGCCCAGCGCCTGGAAGAGCTTCGGTGTGCGGATCCCCCGTTCGTAGCGGATGAGCACGGAGTCGGACTCGAACTCCCAGGCGGCATGAAATCCGGCCAGTACGTCACCCATGCGGCTCATCGTATGCGGCACGAGCTCCTCCGTCGCCTCCCCGGGCAGACCGCGATTTCTACGTCTCTACGCGCGTTCTGCCGTTGCCTTGCCGGGCAGACCCGCCCGGCACCCCTTGTCGTGGTCGGCGCACCGGACCGACCGGTACGCGCCCGTGCCGATGTCGGCGAGGTTGCGCAGGCTGTCCGTGCCCGGCTCGAAATAGCCGCTGTGCCCCTGCGCGTCACGCGCCGACAGCACCCGGGCGCCGAACGCGGGGGACACCGGGTCGGCGCCGTGGCCGAGGCCCCCGACCTCCAGGTGCGGCACGTCCTGCACCCAGTCGCTCGCGTCCCGCATCGCCCACACCCGGGCGGAGGTGCCCAGGTGGGCGACGCTGGGCACCCGCATCCCGGGGCTGGCGGCCACGGCTATGTCGACCACCCGGCGGGGCATGTCGCGCGCGGCGACCCCGCACAGCACGGAGCCGTAGCTGTGGCAGAACATGGCGACCGGCGCGTTGCCGGGCAGCGCGCGCAGCAGCGCGTTCAGCCGGACGGCGCCGTCCTCGGCGCGCATCGCGGTGGCCGAGTCGATGCCGAGTCCGGCGGGCGCGGTGTAGTCGGCCCAGGCGATCACCGCGGTACGGACCGCGGGACGCACGGCCCGCTCGGCGTGGTGGAGGGACTTGGCCATGCCGACGGGCGCCGAGTACCTGCGGTTGGTGCGCTGGAAGGTGAGCAGGTCGGTGTCGACGCCGGGGACGACGACCGAGATCCGTTCGGCCCTGGTGAGATCCCCGAACACCTCGGCGGCGCGGCCGGAGCTCTCCGGGTCGAAGGCGAGGATCTGGCGGCCGCCGCTCATCATCGACTCGAAGCGGTGCATCCTGCGGCCCGCCTCCTGCTGCCCCGCCGGGCTGAGCCGGCTGTCGTGCATGCGCGCGTGCTCGACCTCGCGGGCCTGGCCGAGCGCGACCCGGTTGGCGCGGTAGCGCAGCCGGACCGGGGCGCCGTTCATGTTGCCGACCGCGAGCGGGTAGCGGGTCGCGAGCCTGTTGCGCTCCCGCGGGGTGAGCGAGGCGAAGAACCGGGACAGCCTTGCGGGGGCCGCGTGAGGGTCGGGCAGCCGGTGTCCGCCGATGCGCCCGTGCTCCCAGGCCGTCAGGGAGGACTGGAGAGCGGTCGTCTCCCGCTGCTGGCGCAGAGCCGTCCAGCCGGTGGTCGCCAGCATCACGAACACGACGGCCAGAGCGAGCAGCGCGCGCCAGACGTTGAGTTGCGGGGAGGTGCCGAAGGAAGTCACTGGGAGGACACACTAGGAGAACGAGCGGGCCACGCGGTAACCGAGTGACAGGGATCACGTTTCGATGGGAGTGGCGATGCTCGCAGGTGACCTCGGGCACCATCGAGGCGATGTCCGGGCCGGGTTCTCAGGCGAGGTCGGCGGGGCGGCGCCAGTGTCCGGTGAGCGCCACACCGACCTGGTCGAGGTAGCGGGCCGTCAGCTCCCGGATCGCCCGCGGGCTGAAGTCCTCGCCCGTGCTCCACTGGCGTTCCGTCACCCGGATCACCCCGCCGAAGACGGCCACCGCGAGCCGGGGCCGCGGATCGGTGTCGAGGTCGAGTCCCTCGCGTTCGGCCAGCACGCGCGCGATGCGCTCCTCCGTCTCCGCGGAGCGGCGCAGATGGGCGGCGAGCAGGGCGGGCGTCGACTCGATCGTCCGGTACATCCGTACGTACAGCTCGACCGGTACGACGGCCTCGATCGCCTCGCTGAGCCGGTCCCAGTCGTCCAGCAGGGCGTTGCGCAGGGCCTCCATGGGAGCCTCCGCGGGCGGCCGCGCCGCCACCGACGCGACGAAGTGCGCCTCCGCCATCTCCTGGACGGCGAACGCCGCGTCCTCCTTGCCGGCGAAGTAGCGGAAGAAGGTGCGCTGCGAGACCTCGACGGCCTCGGTGATGTCGTCGACGGTGGTCTGTTCGTAACCGCGGCCGGTGAACAGGTCGAGGGCGGCCCGCAGCAGCGCCTCCCGGGTGCGCTGCTTCTTGCGCTCGCGCAGTCCGGGGGGTGGTGCGGTGTCCATGGGGTCTCTCCTGCCTGTTCGGTACGCGGCGTGACAGTTACCGACTTGTGAACTGGTTTGTCAATTGTCAGTGGCTGTCACTAGCCTCGAAGGCATGACTAGTCAGACCACCATCGACACGACGGGGCCGGGGGACAAGGCGCCGGCCGCCACCCCGTCCGGCTCGGCCCCGGAGGCCGCCGGACTGCGCGGGCACCCGTGGCTCACCCTCATAACCGTCGCCGTCGGCGTCATGATGGTGGCCCTCGACGGCACCATCGTGGCCATCGCCAACCCGGCGATCCAGAAGGACCTCGGCGCCACCTTCGCCCAGGTCCAGTGGATCACCAACGGCTACTTCCTCGCCCTCGCGGTCTCCCTGATCACCGCGGGCAAGCTCGGCGACCGCTTCGGCCACCGGCAGACCTTCCTCATCGGCGTCGTCGGCTTCGCCGCCGCCTCGGGCGCCATCGGCCTGTCCGACAGCATCGCGCTCGTCGTCACCTTCCGCGTCTTCCAGGGTCTGTTCGGCGCGCTGCTGATGCCGGCCGCGCTGGGCCTGCTGCGGGCCACCTTCCCGGCCGAGAAGCTCAACATGGCCATCGGCATCTGGGGCATGGTCATCGGCGCCTCCACCGCCGGCGGCCCGATCCTCGGCGGTGTGCTCGTCGAGCACGTCAGCTGGCAGTCGGTGTTCTTCATCAACGTGCCGGTCGGCGTCGTCGCCCTCGTGCTCGGCAGCCTGATCCTGCTCGACCACCGGGCCGAGAACGCTCCGCGCTCCTTCGACCTGCTGGGCATCGCGCTGCTCTCCGGCGCGATGTTCTGCCTGGTCTGGGCACTGATCAAGGCTCCGGCGTGGGGCTGGGGCGACGGCAAGACCTGGGCCTTCGTCGTCGGCTCCGCCGTGCTCTTCGCGGCGTTCGGCTTCTGGGAGACGAAGGTCTCCGAGCCGCTGATCCCGCTGGCGCTGTTCCGTTCGGTCCCGCTGTCGGCGGGCGTGGTCCTGATGGTCCTGATGGCCATCGCCTTCATGGGCGGCCTGTTCTTCGTGACGTTCTACCTCCAGAACGTGCACGGCATGAGCCCGATCGACGCCGGCCTGCACCTGCTGCCGCTGACCGGCATGATGATCGTCGGTTCGCCGCTGGCCGGCCTGGCGATCACCAAGCTGGGCCCGCGGATCCCGCTGGCGGGCGGCATGGCGGCCACCGCGATCGCCATGTACGGCATGTCCACGCTGGAGACGGACACCAGCAGCGGTGTCATGTCGGTCTGGTTCGCCCTGCTGGGCTTCGGCCTCGCGCCGGTCATGGTCGGCGCCACGGAGGTCATCGTCGGCAACGCCCCGATGGAGCTCTCCGGTGTCGCCGGCGGTCTCCAGCAGGCGGCGATGCAGATCGGCGGCAGCCTCGGCACGGCCGTCCTCGGCGCGGTCATGGCGTCGAAGGTGGACAGCGACCTGCCCGGCAACTGGACGGCCGCGGGCCTGCCGCCGCTCACCTCGGCGCAGCTGGACCAGGCCTCCGAGGCGGTCCAGGTCGGCGTGGCGCCGGTGGCCCCGGGCACCCCGGCGGCGATCGTCGCGAAGATCACGGACGTTGCGCACGACACCTTCATCTCCGGCATGAGCCTGGCGTCCCTCGTCGCCGCCGGCGTCGCGGTGGTGGCGGTCTTCGTCGCCTTCCTCACCAAGCGCGGCGAGAACGCCGAAGCCGGCATGGGAGGCGCTCACATCTGACGGGAATCCGACGGCGTTTTCACCGTAATTCCCCTATGAGGGTGACAACGCCAGGGAATCCTGTCCACCGGCAGACGCCGCACGTCACAGTGGGTCAAGTCCTCCGGTACGGCATGTTCCACAGGCATGTCCGTACGGCAAGGAGGGCGGCCGGGCTGCGGCGCGCTGCCGGAGGGGGGCAGCGCGCCGAGGCCCGCGGGCCGTCGTCTCGACGGCCCGCGGGCCGATGACTTGGCGGCCCGATCGGGGGTACCCGCACCGACGAACCCCGATGCACATCCAACTGATCCCGGGGTTCTGGGAGTTGATGATGGCGGGCTTCGGACGGCGAACAGGTGGATACCCCCGCTCGCGCGGCCGGATGGGGCCGCGATGGAGGTCCCCCCGACCGGGCGGAGCCGAGGCCGGGGGAGGGACGGACCGCGCGACCCTGGCAATCATCGGAGTCATCTGCGCGATCGCGGGCTTCTTCACCCTGGGGATCGTCCTCGGCCCCGCGGCGGTCGTCTGCGGCTGGCTCGCCATGGGCCGCACCTGGTCCGGTGCCCGGCCGATCCCGGCCCTGGTCGCCCTGGTGCTGGGTGCCATAGACACCCTCACGGCGATCATGTGGCTCGCGGGCGGCGGCCTGTAGCCGCACCGCGGCAGGACCGGACGCGCCGGAGCGCCGGCGCGACGGCACCCCACGAACACAGCGATGCCGGACGGCCGCCCGGTCCGACCGCCTCTCCCCGCGGTCTTCCGCCCCGCGTCCCCGCGGCTCAGTGCGTCTGTTCCCCGCCCACGGGCTCCCGTACGGACCCCGCCCGGGTCAGTGCCGCGACCTCCGCGCGCAGTGCGCGGACCTCCTCCGTCAGCCGCTCGATCGCCTCCGTCTGGCGCCGCTCCTCCACGTCGTCCTTCTCGAACCGGGCGATGAACCACGCGGCGATGTTCGCGGTGACCACACCCAGCAGGGCGATGCCGGACAGCATCAGCCCGACGGCCAGCACCCGGCCCATCCCGGTGGTCGGCGCGTGGTCCCCGTACCCGACGGTCGTCATCGTCGTGAAGGACCACCACACGGCGTCACCCAGCGTGCGGATGTTCCCGTTGGGCGAGTCCCGCTCCACCGAGAGCACGGCCAGCGAACCGAACATCAGCAGCCCGACGACCGCCCCGCCCACGTACGTCGTCAGCCGGATCTGGGAGGCCATCCGCGCCCGCCGGCCCACCAGCATCAGGGTCGCCACCAGCCGCAGCAGCCGCAGCGGCTGAAGGATCGGCAGCACCACCGCGCCCAGGTCCAGCCAGTGCGTGCGGACGAACTCCCGGCGGTGCCCGGACATCGCCAGGCGCACCAGATAGTCCGCGGCGAACGCCCCCCACACCGTCCACTCGGTCACCGTGCACGCGATCGTCAGCGTGCGTCCGGCCGAACTGTCCACGATCGGCACGGCATAGGCGAGGGCGAACACCACGGCCAGGGCCAGCAACGGCCGTTGGGTGCGCTGCTCCCAGCGGACCTGTCCCGATTGTTCCTGCATGAGCGCATCGTAAGGAACGCATAAGGGCGGTGGGGCCGATCGGTCCCACCGCCCCGACGTGCGCTCAGGCGCGCGGAGTCACGCGTCGCCGCCGGCCGTGCCCGGATCCGCCGCCGCCACGTCCAGCAACTGGTACCGGTCGACGGCCTGCTTCAGGACCGAACGGTCGACCTTGCCCTCGCGCGCCAGCTCGGTCAGCACCGCGACCACGATCGACGGCGCGTCGATGTGGAAGAACCGGCGGGCCGCGCCACGGGTGTCCGCGAACCCGAACCCGTCCGCGCCCAGCGACTGATAGGTCCCCGGCACCCAACGGGAGATCTGGTCCGGAACCGAACGCATCCAGTCGGAAACCGCCACGAACGGCCCCTCGGCCGTGCTCAGCTTCCGCGTCACATACGGCACCCGCTGCTCCTCCTCCGGGTGCAGCAGATTGTGCCGCTCGGCCTCCACGGCCTCGCGCCGCAGCTCGTTGAAGGAGGTCGCCGACCAGACGTCGGCGCGCACGTTCCACTCCTCGGCCAGCGTCCGCTGCGCATCCAGGGCCCAGGGCACCGCCACGCCCGACGCGATGATCTGCGCCGGGACCGTGCCCGAGGTGCCGGCGGCGATCCGGTGGATGCCCTTGAGGATGCCGTCCACGTCGACGTCCGCGGGCTCCGCCGGATGCTGGATCGGCTCGTTGTAGACGGTGAGGTAGTAGAAGACGTTCTCGCTGTCGGGGCCGTACATCCGGCGCAGGCCGTCCTGCACGATGTGCGCGATCTCGTACCCGTAGGCCGGGTCGTAGGCGACACAGCCGGGGTTCGTCGAGGCCAGCAGCTGCGAGTGGCCGTCCGCGTGCTGGAGGCCCTCGCCGGTCAGGGTCGTACGTCCGGCGGTCGCGCCCAGGACGAAACCGCGCGCCAGCTGGTCGGCCATCTGCCAGAACTGGTCGCCGGTGCGCTGGAAGCCGAACATCGAGTAGAAGACGTAGACCGGGATCAGCGGCTCGCCGTGGGTCGCGTAGGCCGAGCCGGCCGCGATCAGGGAGGCCGTGCAGCCCGCCTCGGAGATGCCGTCGTGCAGCATCTGCCCGGTCGGCGACTCCTTGTAGGCGAGCAGCAGGTCACGGTCGACGGACTCGTACTGCTGCCCGAGCGGGTTGTAGATCTTCGCGCTCGGGAAGAAGGAGTCCATGCCGAACGTGCGGTACTCGTCCGGCGCGATCAGCACGAATCGCTTGCCGATCTCCTTGTCCCGCATCAGGTCCTTCAGCAGTCGCACGAACGCCATGGTCGTGGCGATCGACTGCTGGCCGGAGCCCTTCTTCACGGTCGCGTACGTCTTGTCGTCCGGCAGGGCCAGCGGCTCGGCGCGCACCACCCGGGTCGGGACGTACCCGCCGAGTCCCTTGCGCCGGTCGTGCATGTACTGGATCTCCTCCGAGTCGCGGCCCGGGTGGTAGTACGGCGGCAGGCCGGACTCCAGCTCCTGGTCGGAGATCGGCAGGTGCAGCCGGTCGCGGAAGCCCTTGAGGTCGGCGACCGTCAGCTTCTTCATCTGGTGCGTGGCGTTGCGGCCCTCGAAGTTCGGACCCAGCGTCCAGCCCTTGACGGTCTTGGCGAGGATGACCGTGGGCTGGTCCCGGTGCTCGACGGCGGCCTTGAACGCGGCGTAGATCTTCCTGTGGTCGTGACCGCCGCGGCCCAGGTGCAGGATCTGATCGTCGGTCAGGTGCTCGACCATGGCGCGCAGCCGCTGGTCGTCGCCGAAGAAGTGGTTGCGGATGTATCCGCCCGACTCGGTGGCGTACGTCTGGAACTGGCCGTCCGGAGTCGTGTTCATCTTGTTGACCAGGATGCCGTCGCGGTCCTGGGCGAGCAGCGGGTCCCAGGTCCGGTCCCAGATCAGCTTGATCACGTTCCAGCCGGCGCCCCGGAAGACCGACTCCAGCTCCTGGATGACCTTGCCGTTGCCGCGCACCGGGCCGTCGAGCCGCTGGAGGTTGCAGTTGACCACGAAGGTCAGGTTGTCCAGGCCCTCGCGGGCGGCGATGGTCAGCTGGCCCAGCGACTCCGGCTCGTCCATCTCGCCGTCGCCGAGGAACGCCCACACGTGCGACCGGGAGGTGTCGGCGATCCCGCGCGCGTGCATGTAGCGGTTCATCCGGGCCTGGAAGATCGCGCCGATCGGACCGAGGCCCATCGACACGGTCGGGAACTCCCAGAAGTCCGGCATCAGCCGCGGATGCGGGTACGAGGACAGCCCGTACGGCGCCCTCGACCGCTCCTGCCGGAACGCGTCCAGGTTGCGCTCGCTGAGGCGGTCCAGCAGGTACGCGCGGGCGTAGATGCCGGGGGAGGCGTGGCCCTGGAAGAAGACCTGGTCGCCGCCGTCCCCCTCGTCCTTGCCCCGGAAGAAGTGGTTGAAGCCGACGTCGTAGAGCGAGGCGGAGGACGCGAAGGTGGCGATGTGGCCGCCGACGCCGATGCCCGGCCGCTGGGCGCGCGAGACCATCACGGCGGCGTTCCAGCGGGTCGCGTTGAGGATCCTGCGCTCGATCTCCTCGTTGCCCGGGAAGAACGGCTCGGCCCGGGTGGGGATGGTGTTGACGTAGTCCGAGCTGCGCATCTCCGGCACGGCCACGCGCTTCTCGCGGGCCCGCTCGATCAGCCGGAGCATGAGGTACCGGGCACGCTCCCGGCCGCGCTCGTCGATGGCCGCGTCCAGGGAGTCGAGCCACTCCTGGGTCTCTTCGGGATCGAAGTCAGGAACCTGACTCGGAAGGCCGCCAATGATGATCGGGTTTCGATCGGATCCGGAGGGCACGCTGGTCCTTACCTGTCAGAGGGCTGCTTTTGCTGTTCTTTCCCAGGTTCTCGGTCTGTCTGCGCCGCTCCCCATCGTGTACCTCGGTGCGACAAACGTCATCTCTACCGAGGGGTAACCCGGATCTGTGTCACCTCCTCCTGATTCCCAAAGGGGCAAAGGGGGCAGAAGGGTGTGGTGTGGGTCACTTCCGGCTGCTGCGGCGTGCCTGGAGTTGGGGCGACACGGCCCGGATCGTCACCGTTTCGGCGGTCTGAACCGCCGGGTACTTGCGCGATCCGCCCCGCCCGTGTGGACTACGGCCAATGCTTCGCGCACGCGCGTGGCTGAGATATTCACCAAGACATGATCAGGAGGCAACCCGTGAGCGCGACCGCGGACCACGCGGAGGAACGGACTAGCCCTGCCGTCAGGCTGGGGTTCCAGCCCGAGCAGGTGGTCCAGGAGATCGGCTACGACGACGACGTAGACCAGGAACTCCGCGAGGCCATTGAAGAAGTTGTCGGCAGCGACCTGGTGGACGAGGACTACGACGACGTAGCCGATGCCGTGGTGCTGTGGTTCCGCGACGAGGACGGCGACCTGACCGATGTGCTGGTGGACGCCACCACGTACATCGAAGAGGGCGGTGCGATCCTGCTTCTCACGCCGAAGACCGGACGTGATGGCTACGTGGAGCCGAGCGACATCTCGGAAGCCGCGACGACGGCGGGGCTGTCGGCCTCCAAGAGCGTCAGCGTGGGCAAGGACTGGATCGGCAGCCGGCTGCTGACCCCGAAGGCGGCCAAGACCAAGAAGTAGTCCCGTCCCACCCCCGGACGGGCTGGCGGTCAAGGTCGGCCAGCCCGTCCGCAGGTTCGTCGTGCCCGATGCGTAGGCTGGGCTCAGCGCTCTCAGTGTTCTCGGCGTTGTCAGCGCTCTCACCCGAGCAGCCCACCGAAAGGGAAGCACGACGATGGCGATCCAGGTCGGCGACAAGGCCCCCGACTTCGAGCTCAAGGACAACCACGGCAGCGCCGTGAAGCTCTCCGACTTCCTCGGCAGCAAGAACGTGGTCCTGCTCTTCTACCCGTTCGCCTTCACCGGTGTCTGCACCGGTGAGCTGTGCGAGCTGCGTGACAACCTGCCGCAGTTCGCCGACCGCGACACCCAGCTGCTCGCGGTCTCCAACGACTCCATCCACACCCTGCGCGTCTTCGCCGAGCAGGAGGGCCTGGAGTACCCGCTGCTGTCCGACTTCTGGCCGCACGGCGAGGTCTCGCGCGCCTACGGCGTCTTCGCCGAGGACAAGGGCTGCGCGGTGCGCGGCACCTTCGTCATCGACAAGACGGGCGTCGTGCGCTGGACCGTCGTCAACGCCCTGCCGGACGCGCGCGACCTGAACGACTACGTCAAGGCGCTCGACACCCTGTGACGGTTCGGCTCCACGCACTGCGAGGTGCGGGAACCCGTCACTAGGATCGAGTCGTTGATCCGATGCCAGAGCACGCAGGGGCTCCCCGCCCCCGGACACCAATGGAGGACTCGTGGGAGTCAGCCTCAGCAAGGGCGGCAACGTTTCGCTGACGAAGGAGGCCCCCGGCCTGACGGCGGTCATCGTCGGCCTGGGGTGGGACGTGCGCACCACCACCGGTACGGACTTCGACCTGGACGCCAGCGCGCTGCTGCTGAACACGGCGGGCAAGGTCGCCAACGACGCGAACTTCGTCTTCTTCAACAACCTCAAGAGCCCCGACGGCTCTGTGGAGCACACCGGTGACAACCTCACCGGTGCGGGCGAGGGCGACGACGAGGCGATCAAGGTCGACCTGGCGACCGTCCCGGCCGACGTCGACAAGATCGTCTTCCCGGTCTCGATCTACGACGCGGAGAACCGCCAGCAGTCCTTCGGCCAGGTCCGCAACGCGTTCATCCGCGTGGTGAACCAGGCCGGCGGCGCCGAGATCGCCCGTTACGACCTGTCCGAGGACGCCTCGACGGAGACCGCGATGGTCTTCGGCGAGCTGTACCGCAACGGCGCGGAGTGGAAGTTCCGCGCCATCGGCCAGGGCTACGCCTCGGGTCTGCGCGGCATCGCGCAGGACTTCGGCGTCAACGTCTGAGACCTGGTCCCGAACCAGGACGTTCGACCGGCGCCGTCCCGTTTACGGGCGGCGCCGGACGCGCAGGACAACCGAAGAAGCAAGACCTAGGGGAGGACCAGCATCATGGGCGTCACGCTTGCCAAGGGGGGCAACGTCTCCCTGTCCAAGGCCGCGCCGAACCTCACACAGGTGATGGTCGGGCTCGGCTGGGACGCGCGCTCCACCACCGGAGCCCCTTTCGACCTCGACGCCAGCGCGTTGCTGTGCAAGGACGGAAGAGTTCTGGGCGACGAGTGGTTCGTTTTCTACAACCAGCTCACCAGCCCGGACGGCTCGGTGCAGCACACGGGCGACAATCTCACCGGTGAGGGTGAGGGCGACGACGAGTCGATCATCGTGGACCTCTCGAAGGTGCCCGCGAACTGCGACAAGATCGTTTTTCCGGTGTCGATCCACATGGCCGACGAACGCGGTCAGACTTTCGGTCAGGTCAGCAATGCCTTCATCCGCGTCGCCAATCAGGCCGACGGTCAGGAACTCGCCCGCTACGACCTGTCCGAGGACGCCTCGACGGAAACCGCGATGATCTTCGGCGAGCTCTATCGCTACCAGGGCGAATGGAAGTTCCGGGCGGTGGGTCAGGGGTACGCGTCGGGTCTGCGGGGCATCGCCCTGGACTTCGGGGTCAACGTCTCGTAAAGCCGTGACGGCCCGCGAGCCGGGCCCGTCACCCGGCGGACCATGGCTCTTCAGGCAAAGCACATGGGCCCGCCCGTGTTGTCCGGAGAGCTCTCCCTCTAGACTTCGGGGTCAACACTTCGTAAAGCCGAGTGTGACGCGGGGGAGGCGCTTCCCCGGACTCCGTCCGGGACGTTCCCCTCACACAGGATTGGGTAGCCAGTGCTTCTGAAAACCTTCGGCTGGTCGTTCGCGGTCACCGCGCTCGGCTTGGTCGCGGCGGTCTTCTACGGGGGGTGGGAGGCCTTCGGCATCGTGGCGATCCTCTCCGTCCTGGAGATCTCGCTGTCGTTCGACAATGCGGTGGTCAACGCCGGAATCCTGAAGAAGATGAATGCCTTCTGGCAGAAGATCTTCCTCACGGTCGGTGTGCTGATCGCCGTCTTCGGGATGCGGCTGGTCTTTCCCGTCGTCATCGTCGCCATCAGTGCCAAGATCGGTCCGATCGACGCGGTCGACCTCGCGCTCAACAACAAGGACCAGTACCAGCAGCTGGTCACCGACGCCCACCCGGCGATCGCCGCCTTCGGCGGCATGTTCCTGCTGATGATCTTCCTCGACTTCATCTTCGAGGAGCGTGACATCCAGTGGCTGCGCTGGATCGAGCGGCCGCTGGCCAAGCTCGGCAAGGTCGACATGCTGTCGGTCTGCATCGCCCTGGTCGTCCTGCTGATCACCTCCTTCACCTTCGCGGCCCACGCCCACCAGCACGGCGGCGCGCATGTCGACAAGGCGCAGACGGTGCTGATCGCGGGCATCGCCGGCCTGATCACGTACATGGTCGTCGGCGGGCTCTCCGGCTACTTCGAGGACAAGCTGGAGGAAGAGGAGGAGCGCGAGCACGAGGCGGAGGAGGAGGCCGAGCGGACCGGCAGGAAGAAGCCGGCCATCGTGCTGGCCGGCCAGGCCGCGTTCTTCATGTTCCTCTACCTGGAGGTCCTGGACGCGTCGTTCTCCTTCGACGGTGTGATCGGCGCCTTCGCCATCACCAACGACATCGTCCTGATGGCCCTCGGCCTCGGCATCGGCGCGATGTACGTCCGCTCGCTCACGGTCTACCTGGTCCGCCAGGGCACCCTCGACGACTACGTCTACCTGGAGCACGGCGCGCACTACGCCATCGGCGCGCTCGCCGTGATCCTCATGGTCACCATCCAGCACCAGATCAACGAGGTCATCACCGGCCTCGTCGGCGTCGTCCTGATCGCCCTGTCCTTCTGGTCCTCCGTGCGCCGCAACCGCGCGCTGGCGGCGGCCGAGGGAGAAGCGGGGTCGGACGAGAAGGCCGAGGTCTCGTCCGGGGTGTGACGACCGGTCGACGAGGGGAACGCTTCGTGCGGGGCGGCAGGCGACAGAGGTCCGCCGGCCGCCCCGCCGGCTTTTCGGGTGTGGGTGAAGGCAGGGGTGGGGGCAGGGCATGGGCTTCTTCGACGGGCTCTGGCGCGGGCGTGCGCTCGAATTCGACTCGGGCAGCGCGGCGAGCAACGCGATCGAGCTGACCAAACGGCATCACTACGTCTCCCTCACCAAACAGGGAGCGGCCACCGGCAACCTGCGCATCAACCTGACCTGGCGGATGCGGACCTCCGACTTCGGCGGCACCCAGCGCGAGAGCCTGCTGCGGCATCCCTTCAAGGCGCTCAAGCCCCCGGAGGTCGTCGGCCACAGCCAGAGCATGGTCAACGTCGACCTCGACCTGGGCTGCCTGTACGAGCTCATGGACGGCACCAAGGGTGTCGTCCAGCCGCTCGGCGGCTACCTGGGCGACGTCAACGCCCCGCCGTACGTGAAGCTCAGCGGCGACGACCGCTTCGGCTCGGCGTCCGGCGAGACCATGTACATCAACCTCGACCACCGCGACGACATCAAGCGTCTGCTGGTGTTCGTCTACATATACGACCAGACACCCGCCTTTGACCGTACCCACGCCATCGTCACGCTGTATCCGAGCAACGGCCCGCGGATCGAGATCGGCCTGGACGAACGCCATCCGCAGGCCCGCTCCTGCGCGGTCGTGATGATCGAGAACGTCAAGGGCGAGCTGGTCGTCCGGCGCGAGGTGAAGTTCGTCTACGGCTTCCAGGCCGAGCTGGACCGGTTGTACGGCTGGGGACTGCAATGGGGGCGGGGCTACAAGACGAAGGTCGAGGGCTGACGCCCGACCCCGCCGACGGCGCGGCTCTCGGCGGCGCCGGGACGGCCTGACCGGCCTCGACGGGCCCCGGGACGGGATCCGGCGCGGCGAAGCGCCAGGCATCCCGTACAGGGCCCGTACAGGGCTCGCACAAGGCCCGTGCGGGGCCCGTACGGGCCCCGCGTCGGCGGCCGGCGAGCGGGGCGCCCCCGGCCGAGCGCGGTGCCGTCAGCGGCCGATGAACTGCGGGCCCTGCGGTGGCAGCCGGAACTCGCCGGCCGCGGCCGGGGCGACCGGGACGGGCTGGGGATAGCCGTACGCGGGCTGGCTGGTCGGATGCGGGTAGCCGTAGGCCGGCTGCGTCGTCGCGGGCGGCTGCGGATAGCCGTAGGCGGGCTGCACGGGCACGTTCGCGGGCTGCTCCGGGGGCAGCGGCTGGGAGGTGGTGGGCGGCGGAGGCTGGACGGACTGCGACTCCTGTACGGCCTCCGCCTCGTCCACGGAGATGCCGAAGTCGGTCGCCAGGCCCTTGAGCCCGTTCGAGTAGCCCTCGCCCAGGGCCCGGAACTTCCAGCCGTCCCCGCGCCGGTAGAGCTCGCCGCAGATCAGCGCGGTCTCCTCGCCCGTCTCCGGCTTGATGTCGAAATAGGCCAGCGGTTCGCCCTCGGCGACCGAGGCGTCGTACAGCACGATGCGCAGTGACCGTACGCGATCGAACGTGACGCCATCCGCCGAAGCGACCAGCAGAATCTGGCCGACGCTGGGCTCGACACCGACGAGATCTGTCTGGATCGTATCGGTGAGACCCTCGGCCACCCGCTTCTTGCCGAGCCGCCAGACCTTCCCGGAGGGGTGCCGGGGCTGGTTGTAGAAGACGAAGTCCTCGTCGGAGCGCACCCGACCGTCGGGGCCAAGGAGCAGCGCGGAGACGTCCACGTCGGGGGCGCCCTGTTCGGGCGTCCAGCGCAGCACGGCGCGCACCGTCGTGGCTTCGAGCGGGACGTTCGACCCCTTCAGCATCGCGTGCGTCATGCGGTCATCCTGCCCTCTCGGTCCTGATCACGACAATGTGGGGGTGAATCCGGGCATGGTGACCCACTGTGTTTGTCGGCGTTACCTGAACTTCACGCCCGGAGGGAACCTCCTCCTTCGATCCCTACGTACTATTACCGGCCACACGTAGACACTTCACAGGCCACATTCATGCGCCGTTCCATCACCATGGGGGAGCTCAATGCGTCATTTCGGGCATATCGCCCCTGAGGTGCGGAAGCGCCTCTTCGTCCAGGAGCCGTGCGAGTTCACCACGGACTCCCCGGCCCGGCTGCTGTCCGCGGCCCTGGGTGCCACGCTCTACAGCCCGGCGATCCGGCCGAAGCTCGCCGACGACATCGTCAAGCAGGCCGAACGCGGCGTGGTCTCGATGGTGCTGTGCCTGGAGGACTCGATCGCCGACGCGGACGTCGAGGAGGGCGAGGCGAACCTCGTCCGCCAGTTCGCCGACCTCGACGCGCGCGCCGACCTCGACCTGCCGCTGCTCTTCATCCGGGTCCGCACCCCCGAGCAGATCCCCGACCTGGTCCACCGCCTCGGTCCCACCGTCCGGCTGCTGTCCGGGTTCGTCATGCCGAAGTTCACCGAGCAGCGCGGTGTCCCGTTCCTGGAGGCGCTCTCCGCGGCGGAGTCGTCGAGCGGCCGGCGCCTGTTCGCGATGCCGGTGCTGGAGTCGCCCGAGCTGCTGTACCGCGAGTCGCGCGTCGACACGCTGGAGGGCATCGCCCGCGCCGTCGACAAGTTCCGCGACCGGGTGCTCGCGCTGCGCCTGGGCGTGACCGACTTCTGCTCCTCCTACGGCCTGCGGCGGGCCCCCGACATGACGGCGTACGACGTCCAGATCGTCGCCTCGGTGATCTCCGACGTGGTGAACATGCTGGGCCGCGCCGACGGCACCGGCTTCACGGTGACCGGCCCGGTGTGGGAGTACTTCCGCGTCCCGGAGCGCATGTTCAAGCCGATGCTGCGACACAGCCCCTTCCTGGAGGGACAGGCCGTCGAGCTGCGCGAGATACTCATAGAGCACGCCATGGACGGACTGCTGCGCGAGATCTCCCTGGACCAGGCCAACGGCCTGCTCGGCAAGACCTGCATCCACCCCTCCCACGTACCGGCCGTGCACGCGCTGTCCGTCGTCAGTCACGAGGAGTTCAGCGACGCGGCCGACATCCTGCGGCCCGAGCGCGGCGGCGGGGGAGTGTTGCGGTCGGCGTACACCAACAAGATGAACGAGGTGAAGCCGCACCGCGCCTGGGCCGAGCGGACCATGCTGCGCGCGGAGGTCTTCGGCGTGGCGCACGAGGACGTCAGCTTCGTGGACCTGCTCGCCGCGGTCATCACCAGCTGAACCGGCCGACCACCCGGCCGGCCACCCGACCGACGAACCCGACCGGCGAGATCGACCGACGAACCCGACCGACGCACCGGCTACACACAAGGGACGCATGAACAACGCAGTGAACGACGGGGTCTGGTCCGGAACCTGGGTCGCCGAACGGCTCGGGCTCGAACTGGTGGGCGACGACCAGCTGGACGATCTGCTGGGGCTGGCCCTGCGCCGCAACCCCAAGCGGGCCCATCTGCTGGTGTCGAACGTGCTCGGCAAGCACGTGCCGCAGACCCCGTCCGTCGTCTACGGCCACGGCTTCGACCTCGGCCGCCGGGTGCGCGAGCTGCTCGGCGACGAGGAGGCGGCCCGGGCGGTCGTCCTCGGCTACGCGGAGACCGCCACCGGCCTGGGCCACTGCGTCGCCGACGGGGTGGGCCTCGCCCCCTATCTGCACTCCACCCGCCGTCCGGTCGCCGGGGTGGACCAGGCGGGCGGCTTCGAGGAGTCCCACTCGCACGCCACCTCCCACCTGCTGCTGCCCGAGGACCCCGCGCTGCTGCGCGGCGACGGCCCGCTGATCCTGGTCGACGACGAGTTCTCCACCGGCAACACGGTCCTGAACACCATCCGTGACCTGCACGAGCGCTACCCGCGCAGCCGCTACGTCGTGGTCGCGCTCGTCGACATGCGCTCGGCCGCCGACGCCGGCCGGCTGGCGGACTTCGCCGCGGAGATCGGCGCCCGGGTCGACCTGGTGGCGGCCGCCTCCGGGACCGTACGGCTGCCCGAGGGCGTGCTGGAGAAGGGGCAGGCGCTGGTGGCACGGCACGAGTCCGCCGCGCCGGCCGCCCCCGCCCCGGACGGCCGGGTCGAACGCGTCGACCTGGTCTGGCCGCGCGCCGTGCCCGACGGCGGACGGCACGGCTTCACCCCGGACCACCGCGCCCGGCTGGAGTCCGCGCTGCCCGCGATGGCGGTCCGGCTCGCCGAGGCGATACCCGGCGACGCCCGGCGCGTCCTCGTCCTCGGCTTCGAGGAGCTGATGTACGCACCGCTCAGGCTGGCCCGCGAACTCGAACAGGCCGTGGCCGCCGAGGTGCGCTACTCCACCACCACCCGCTCGCCCGTCCTGGCCGTGGACGACCCCGGCTACGCGATACGCAGCCGTCTGGTCTTCCCCGCCCACGACGACCCGGCCGACGGCCCCGGCGAGCGCTACGCCTACAACGTGGCCGGCGCGGGCTTCGACGCGGTCGTGGCGGTCGTGGACTCGGCCGCGGACACCTCCGGACTGCACGCCCCCGGCGGCCTGCTCGCCCAGCTCGCCGCGCACGCCCCGCACGTCCTGCTCGTGGTCGTGCCCTCGTACGTCCCCGAACCGCCGCACGTACCCGAAAGGCCCGCCATGCTGCCCGAGCCCCTTCGCGGCCCCGCCTTCTCCTCGTACGCCCCGGAGGAGGTGGGCTGGCTGCTCCAGGACCTCTCGGACGTCACACTGGAGGCGCCGACCGAGGAGCGCGAGGAGGCCATCCAGAGCGGTGGCGCCCACTACGCCGAGTCGCTGCCGGTGGAGTACCAGCCGAGCGAGCACTACCAGCAGCTCTTCCACGCGGCGCTCGCCACCTCCGCGGACCGGATCGCCCACGCCGTCGGCGTGGTCACCGAGACCGTGCTCGCGGAGCGCGCGCAGACCCGCGGCCGGACCCGCTCCGGCGAGGCGGACGCGGCGCGCCCGGTCCTGGTCTCGCTGGCCCGCGCGGGCACCCCGGTCGGCGTCCTGATGCGCCGCTGGGCCCAGTTCCGCTACGGCCTCGAACTGCCGCACTACGCCGTGTCGATCGTGCGCGGCCGGGGCATCGACGCCAACGCGCTGCGCTGGCTGGCCGCCCACCACGACCCCGCCGACGTGGTCTTCGTCGACGGCTGGACCGGCAAGGGCGCCATCACCCGGGAACTCGCCGACGCCATCGAGGAGTTCGAGGAGTCCGACGGCATCACCGGCTTCGACCCGGAGATCGCGGTGCTGGCCGACCCGGGCTCGTGCGTACGCACCTACGGCACCCGGGAGGACTACCTCATCCCTTCCGCGTGCCTCAACTCGACCGTGTCCGGCCTGATCTCGCGGACCGTGCTGCGCGCGGACCTGGTGGGCCCGCACGACTTCCACGGCGCGAAGTTCTACCGCGAACTCGCCGGTACGGACGTCTCGGTGGACTTCCTCGACACGGTCGCCGCGCGCTTCGCCGAGGTGGTCGACGCGGTGGACGTGGCGGTCAAGGAACTGCTGTCCGCCGACCGGACCCCGACCTGGGAGGGCTGGGCGGCCGTCGAGCGGATCAGCGAGGACTACGGCATCCACGACGTCAACCTCGTCAAGCCCGGCGTCGGCGAGACCACCCGGGTGCTGCTGCGCCGGGTGCCGTGGAAGATCCTGGCCCGTGCCGGGGCCGGCGCCGACCTCGACCACGTACGCCTGCTGGCCGAACAGAGAGGCGTGCCCGTCGAGGAGGTCGACGAACTTCCCTACACCTGCGTGGGGTTGATCCACCCCAAGTTCACCCGCGGGGCGACCGGCGCCGACGGCAGGGCGGTGACGGTCTGATGCCGGTGCTGGTGGCGAGCGACCTCGACCGTACGCTGATCTACTCCGCGGCGGCGCTGGCACTGACCATGCCCGACGCCCGGGCCCCGCGGCTGCTGTGCGTGGAGGTGCACGAGAACAAGCCGCTGTCGTACATGACGGAGACGGCGGCCGCACTGCTCACGGAGCTGGGCGACACGGCGGTGTTCGTGCCGACCACCACCCGGACCCGCAAGCAGTACCTGCGCATCAACCTGCCGGGCCCGGCGCCGACGTACGCGATCTGCGCCAACGGCGGTCATCTGCTGGTGGACGGTGTCTCGGATCCGGACTGGCACGCGCAGGTGACCGCGCGGCTGGCCGACGAGTGCGCGCCGCTGGCCCAGGTGCAGGAGCACCTGGCGCGTTCGGCGGATCCGCTCTGGCTGCGCAAGCAGCGGGTCGCCGAGGACCTGTTCGCCTATCTGGTCGTGGAGCGTGAGCTGCTGCCCGAGGAGTGGGTGAAGGAGCTCGCGGCCTGGGCGGAGAACCTCGGCTGGACGGTGTCGCTCCAGGGCCGCAAGATCTACGCGGTGCCGAAGCCGCTCACCAAGAGCGCGGCCGTGCGTGAGGTCGTCCGCCGCACCGGTGCCGATCTCACCCTCGCCGCGGGCGACTCCCTGCTCGACGCGGACCTGCTGCTGGTGGCGGACCGGGGCTGGCGGCCGGGCCACGGCGAACTGGCCGACGACGACTGGACCGCCCCCGCGGTCACCGCGCTGCCCGAACGCGGTGTGCTCGCGGGCGAACGCATCCTGCGAGAGTTCCTGCGCGCCACCCGCGCCTGAGCGCGGGCTCGCGGCGTCCCCGCGGCACGGCGGGGCACAGGGCCTCCGCGGTTCAGCGGGGGCCCACGGCGCCCCCGCGGCTGTGCGCGCGGGCGGCGCAGCGTCCCCGTGGTTCAGCGTGGGCCCGCAGCGTCCGCGGCTGTGTGGGCGAGTCGCACAGTGCTCCCGCGGCTGTGCGCGGGGCTGCACGGCGTCCCCGCGGCTGTGCGCGGGCCGCGCAGCGTCCGCCAGGCCGGCAGGGTTCGGTCCCGGGCCGGTCGGCCGTCAGCCGCAGCAGCCGCCGCCGCAGCAACCGCCGCCGCCCCCGCCCGCCCTGGGCGCGGGGGCGGACGCGGCCGCCGACCCGCCCACCGCGACCGTTGAGAGCAACTTCACTGTGTCGGCGTGTCCGGCGGGGCAGTCGGCCGGATCGGCCGATTCCGCCATGGGACGGCTGAGTTCGAAAGTGTCGCCGCAGGTACGGCAGCGGTATTCGTAGCGAGGCATGGCTCAAGGCTAGGGCCTGTCCGGCGGATCAGGTCGCAGGAAGGCGGCGATGCCGTATCGGTCCAGGTGAGCGGGGTCCGCTGCGTCCGGCTGTCCGGTAGGGGACGGTGTCGGCGCGCCGGCCGCGTCGGCGACCGACGACCACCCCGCCGGGAGTTCCCCCTCCGGGGGAGGACGTGCCGGACTTCGCGTCCGCGGAGTGGTCCGTCGAACAGGCCCTCACGAGCTCGACCGGATTGTGTGGTCTTGGTCTACTGCGCGATCGCTTCTGTCTGTTTCTTGTGCGGAGAATTCGCAAAGATCGCTGGTAATTTGGCAGGGCCGCGATGAGCCGCAGGGTCTGACCCTGATCCGGTGACACAGGGGGATAACCGCCGAACAGGCGGTAGTTGTGTCGACCCGCGCGAGCACCACGGAGTGCGGAGGGAGACCCAGTCGTGACCGACGAAGGGCAGGGGGCGGAGGCCCACGGGGGTGACGGTCGGCCGCGCGGTCGCCGCGCGGTGCCGAATCGTTCCCGTCGTCGACGTGTCGAGGGGGAGGTGCCGCCCGGCGCGACCGGGGCCCATGACCAGGAGCCCCATCTGTCGGACGTCACCATGCAGTTGAGGTTCGAGCCGCCGCCGGTACCGCCGTCGGAGCCCGCGCCGCCGCCTCCGATGTCGGACGTCACCATGCAGTTGCGGTTCGAGCCGCCACCGCCGGCCGACGCCACCATGGCGCTGAGGGTGGTCAAACCCTCGGAGCTGCCCCCCCGTTCCACCGGCCGACGCGCGACCCCGTCGGCCCCGCCCGCCGCACCGACCTCGCCGGTCGGCCGCCTCGCCGTGGCGGCCGCGCCGCTCCTGGCCGCGCTGGCCCGTCTCCTGGCGCCCGTCGCCGCGCGTCTCGCTCCCCTGACGGAGCGTCTTTCTCCTTATATACGAAGGCTGGAGCCGTACGCCCGCAAGCTCAGGCCGCAGTATCCGCGCCCCGGCCGCACCGACTGGCGCCGCTGGATACCCTCCTGGCGGCAGTGGATAGGCGCCTTCTTCTCGGCCATCGGCCTGACCGGCGCGTTCCTGGTCGTCGCGTACGCGGCCACCGACATCCCGCAGAACCTCAACTCCTACGCCACCCAGCAGGACAACGTCTTCTTCTGGTCCGACGGCACGCCCATGGCCCGCACCGGCTGGGTGCAGCGGCAGGACATGCCCCTGAAGGACATACCCGAGGACGTCCGCTGGGCCGTGCTGGCGGCCGAGAACGCCAGCTTCTACTCCGACCCGGGCATATCCGTCTCCGGCATCGGGCGCGCCCTGTACCGCACGGTCGGCTCGGGCGACACCCAGGGTGGCTCCACCATCACCCAACAATACGTCAAGAACGTCTATCTGACCCAAAATCAGACCATCAGTCGCAAGTTCACCGAAGCGATGATCTCCCTCAAGCTCGACAACCGGATGAGCAAGGACAAGATCCTGGAGGGCTACCTCAATACCAGCTGGTTCGGCCGCGGCACCTACGGCATCCAGCGCGCCTCCCAGGCCTACTACGGCAAGGACGTCGGTGAACTGAACGTCAGCCAGGCCGCCTTCCTCGCCTCCCTGCTCAAGGGCGCCGGTCTGTTCGACCCGTCCCTGAGCAAGGCCAACCACGCCCGCGCGGTGGAGCGCTGGGGCTGGATCCTCGACCGCATGGTGGACCTCGGCAAGCTGTCCCCCGCCGAGCGGGCCAAGTACAAGACCTTCCCCGAGCCGCTGAAGCAGTCGAAGACCTTCTACACCGGAAGCCAGAGCGACTATCTGGTGGAACTGGCCCAGCAGTACGCCAAGAAGGCCGCAGGCATCTCGGACAAGGACTTCGACCTCGGCGGCTACCAGATCTACACGACGTTCGACCGCAAGCGGGAGACGGCGCTGACCAACGCCGTCGCCAAGGCCCGCAAGCAGGCGAAGCGGAAGGACGCGGACCTCGCCAAGGCCGCCCACTACGGCGCCTCGTCGATCGCCGCCGACGGCCGGATCCTCGCCGTCTACGGCGGCCCCGACCACCGCACCCAGGGCTACAACGAGTCCAACGCCACCACGGTCCCGGCCGGTTCGGCCTTCACCCCGTTCGTCTACGCCGCCGGACTCGAGCACGGCGTCCGCACCGCCCGCGACACCCCCGCCACCCCGATCACCGGCGACGCGCTCTACAACGGCGACGACAACGTGCCCGTCACCACCCCGGAGGGCCCCTACTGGGACCGCAGCGGCAAGAAGGTCGCCGCCCGCAACGACGGCGAGAAGTCCTACGGGCGGATCAGTCTGCACCGGGCGCTCGCCGACTCCGTCAACACCCCGTTCATGCAGCTCGGCATGGACACCGGCCTCGACACGGTGCGCGCCACCGCGGAGGCCTCCGGGCTGCTGTCCTCCAGCTTCGGCGCCCAGGTGCCCGCGCTGTCCCTGGGCAACTCCACGCCCAGCGCGATCCGGATGGCGAGCGCGTACGGGACGTTCGCCGACGCCGGCCGGCACGCCGAGCCGTACTCGGTGAGCCGGATCACCCGCAACGGGTCCAAGGTCGTGCTGAAGAAGCCCGAGTCGCGGCGCGCGGTGCGGGTGAAGGTGGCCGAGGAGGTCCGCTCCGCGCTCTCGGACGCGTTCCGCACCGCGCACCCCGGTGCCGCCTCCGCCTCGGCGGAGGTGACGGGGAAGATCGGCACCACCCAGGACGACACGGCCCTGTGGTACGTGGGCACGGTCCGGTCCGTGTCGACGGCGGTGGTGGTCTACCGCATCGATCTGGCCAAGAGCCTCGAACCGCTGCCCCTGGAGGGGATCGCGGGCACGCCCGCCGACAGCGTCCCGTACGACATCTGGTCGGGCGCCATGAGCCCGCTCGGCTGACCCGGCCCCGGGTACTCACCATCCACCCCCCACGGAGAATGAGCCGCGCATGAAGTCACCCTCCGGCCGCCGCCGCGCAGGCCGTGCCCCGCTCCGCACCACCCGGCCCGGGTTCCTCACCCTGGCGGTCCTCCTGGTCGCGGCGTCCCTGGTCGCGGGCTACCTGGTCCTGACCCGTTCCGACAGCACCGCCCCGACGGCGTCCGCGGGCAAGCAGACGGTCCCCAAGGCGAAGAAGACGCCCTGGGACGGCAAGACCAAGGTGCTCGGGGACGGATCCACCTCCTACACCGGGCCGCAGCAGGGCGAGTTGAAGCCCGTACCGCTCAAGAAGGGCGAGAAGCCGCCCCAGTTCGTCGTCTTCTCCTGGGACGGCGCCCTCCAGGGCGACGACGAGCTCTTCTCGCACTACCGGGAGCTGGCCAAGGAGTACAACGCCCACATGACGTTCTTCCTCACGGGCATCTACCTGCTGCCCAAGAGCAAGAGCGACCTCTACAACCCGCCGCAGCACCCGCGGGGTTCGGCCGCGATCAGCTACGCCACGGACGAGCACATCCGCACCACGCTGGAGCAGCTCGGCGAGGCCTGGAAGGACGGCAACGAGATCGGCACCCACTTCAACGGGCACTTCTGCGGCACCAAGGGCGGCGGCGACTGGAGCGTCGATGAGTGGAAGAGCGAGATCGACCAGTTCTACGACTTCGTGGAGCACTGGAAGACCAACACCGGCTTCAGCGACATCCCCCCGCTGCCCTTCGACTTCAAGAAGGAGGTGACCGGCGGCCGCGCCCCCTGCCTGGAGGGCCAGGCGAACCTGCTGAAGGCCATCAAGAGCTACAAGTGGGCCTACGACGCCAGTTCGGCCGGCGACTTCCAGATATGGCCCAGGAAGAAGGACGGCATCTGGGACTTCCCGCTCCAGATGCTCCCGTACGAGGGCGGCAAGTACCAGGGCCTGTCCATGGACTTCAACTTCCTCTACAACCAGTCCGAGGGCGAGACCGAGGGCGACGCGGCCAAGTACCCCGAGTGGGAGCAGGAGACCGTCAACTCGTACATGGCGGGCTTCAACCGCGTCTACTACGGCAGCCGGGCACCGCTGTTCGTGGGCAACCACTTCGAGGACTGGAACGGCGGCATCTACATGAAGGCCATCGACCAGGTCATCAAGAACGTGTGCACCAAACCGGGCGTCAAGTGCGTGTCCTTCAAGGAGTTGGCCGCCTGGATGGACGTACAGAAGCCCGAGACCCTGGACCGCCTGCGCAGCCTGGACCCGGGACAGTCGCCCGACTGGTCGACGGTGGTGGAGTGACGGCCGTGACGGACAAGGCAGTTGCGGCAAATGCGGACGTCGTGACAGCCCTGAAGCGGTAATCAAACCTCAACCGCAGCCCCCTTCACAGGAGCCACACACGGCGTGCGAAGATGCCGTTCCCGGCGTCCCCAGTGCCGGGTTAGAGGGGAAACATCAGTGAAGTCAAGGAAATTGAAAGGTACGCGCCGTCGCGCCACGATAATCGGGGCGGCCGCCGTCTCGGTCGTCGCCGGCGCTGCGCTGCTGCCCAACTGGATGGCCGGCGCGGCGGTCGTCGACGATCCCAAGGTGGACGCCAAGACTAAGGCGACCTTCCAGCGGCTGGCGGACGCGGTCTTCACCGACCGTACGGACGCCCTGGTCACCGGCAAGCAGGGCAACAGTGCCAAGCCGCTGACCAAGACCTTCTCCGGGGGCGTCCGGATGTCCTCCGGGCAGGCCCACAAGCAGGACTCGGCCCTGTCCACGCTGGACCAGCGCAAGGACCTGCTCGCCAAGCTCGGAGAGAAGTACAGCAAGGGCAGCACCACCGTCACGCTGGACGCCACGAACGTGAAGGGCCGCACGGCCAAGGCCGCGGTCACCGAGACCACGACCCTGACCTACGCCAAGGTCCGCGGCAACGAGCCGAAGACCACCGGCTTCCAGGCCCACCACGAGCTGACGTTCACCGCGGACAGCCACGGCAACTGGCAGCTGACCGGCATCAAGGAGACCGACACCGGTTACCTCGCCGTCAACCAGGTGGCCAACCCGGCCGCCAACCCTGCGGTCAAGGCCTCGCCCTCCCCGACGGGCAAGGCGACGGCCAAGGCTTCGGCCTCCCCGACGGTGAAGGCCTCGGCCTCCCCGACGGTCAAGGCTTCGGCGTCCCCGACGGTGAAGGCCTCGGCCTCCCCGACGACCGCCGACACCACCACGCCGGACGCCCCGCGCGCGGCCACCACCCGGCCGGCGCCCGCCAACCCCAAGAGCTTCACCGGAACCACGTACGACTACAAGGCCATGGCCGCGTACGCGGAGAAGTACTGGAGCACCTACAACACCGACTACCCGGACTACAACGGTCACGGGGACGGCGGTGACTGCACCAACTTCGTCAGCCAGTCGCTGAAGGCGGGCGGCTGGAAGCACGTCCCCGGCTACGTGTACGACTACACCAAGTGGTTCGGCAACGCCGACATCCAGTCGGACTCGTTCGTCGGTGTCAACGAGTTCTCGTGGTTCGCGCAGAACTCGAAGCGGGTCACCCCCCTCGCGAACGTCTACCAGGCGGACATCGGTGATGTCATCCAGATGGACTTCGACAAGGACGGGTCCAAGGACCACTCGATGATCGTCACCTACCGCAGCCCCGACGGCGTGCCGTACGTGACGTACCACTCCACCAACACCTTCCGCCGGTCGGTGGCGAGCCTCGTCGCGTCGTACCCCAACGCCGCGTTCTACGCCTACCGCACCTGAGAAGACCGCGCCTGCCGCGCCTGCCGCGCCCGCCGCGCCCGCCCGGTCCGCACGGACCGTCCGGGACGGCGGGCGTTCGCGTGGGACCGGCCCGGGCCGCTCAGTGGCCCGCGCCGCGCTCCTCGCGGATCCGCGAGACGACCTGGGCCGCCGACCGCCGCACCGCCTCCGTCTCGGTCAGGAAGTGCCAGTAGTCGGGGTGACGCCCCTCCAGGGTGCCGATCGCCCGCTCCAGCCGGGCCACCGCCTCGTCCAGCGGCCGCGCGTCCCGCGGATCCGGCGTCGTACGCCCCGACATGGCCAGCCGCTGGGCGTCCCGCAGGGCGAACCGGGTGCGCTCGATCTCCTGCTTCGGGTCCTTCTGCACGGCGTTCAGCCGGGTCAGCCGGTCACCCGCGGCCGACACCGCCTCGTCGGTGGTGTTCAGCAGCGCCCGCGCCGTGGACAGCAGCGCCGTGGCCTCGGGCCAGCGCTGCGCCTCCCGCGCGGCCTGCGCCTCCGTCAGCTTCGCCTCGGCCTGCCGTACGTTCTGCGCGGCCTGTTCCGGCACTCCCTGGAGGTCCTGCCAGCAGGCGGCCGTGAACCGCCGCCGCAGCTCGCTGAGGACCGGGTCGACCTGCTCGGCACGGGTGGTCAGGGCCTGGGCCCGGGTACGCAGCGACACCAGCCGGTGGTCGATCTCGGCGGCCTTCTCCGGCAGCCGCCCGGCCTCCGCGCGGATCGCCTCGGCCTCCCGGCAGACCCGCTCGGCCCGCTCCAGGGTCCCCGCGACCCCGTGCTGTCCCGCCCCCTGGTTCAGCCGGGTCAGCTCCGGCCCGAGCGCGGCCAGCCGGGCGGCCAGGTCGTCCGCCCGCAGCCCGGCCGCGCGGGCGCCGTCGAGGGCGTTCGAGGCGGCCAGCAGGGCCTGGCGGGCCCGCTCGACGGCGGGCGCGAGCCGGGCCAGCTGGGTCTCGGCCTTGCCGAGCAGCGGGCCGAGCCCGTCCGTGAACCGGTCCAGCTCCCGCTTGACCCGGTCCAGTTCGTCCTTGGCCCGGGTGAGTTCGGTACGGGCGCGGACGGCTGCCGACGCCTCCAGGTCGTCCCGGTCGAGGTCGTGCGCGTCGACGGTGTTGATGTACTGCTGACTGACCTCGTCGATCCGCCTGCCGAGCGCCTCGAAGTCGGCGACGGCGCGCCGGGCCGCGGGGCTGCCGTCGACGGCCGTGATCGTCTCGATGGAGATGCGCAGATCGCGCTGGGCGGTGTCCAGTTCGTAGAACGCGGACGCGGCGGCGTCCTTCGCGGCCTGCGCCTCGGCGCGCTGGCTCTCCGCCCGCCCGCCGAACCAGCGCCGGGTGCCGCCCCCGGCGAACGCGGCGGGCAGCGCCAGGGCGACGACGAGCGGCAGGCCCATCAGCGTCAGGGTGTCCCGCACGCCCCGCAGTGCGCGGCGCGCGGGACGGGGTGCCCCCGGCACCGACGGCGAGTACGGCTGTCCTGGTGTCGCCGTCACATCCCTCTCCCGTGCTGTGGTCCGCCCTGCCCGGTGTCATTCTCCCACCGGTGGAGGACGAACACACCGGCCGGTCGGTTCACGGTACGGGCCGCGACTTTCCTCCCGGCCGGCGCGTGCCGGTCCGCCACCGGGCGACGGCGGCCCCCGGACCCGCAGGTTCCCGCGATATGCGTTTGCCGGACAGCGCCCCCGGCAATGTAGGCTGTCGACTCGTCCTGGGTGCGTAGCTCAGGGGTAGAGCGCCTGCCTTACAAGCAGGATGTCGGCGGTTCGAAACCGTCCGCGCCCACCGGGACCGGCCGAAGTGCCGGTGCGAGAGGCCCCCGCGGAGTCCGCAGGGGCCTCTCGTGTGTTCCGGCGCCCGCGTGTCCCGTCGGCTTCGCGGGGGCCGGCGCCGTAGCGTGTTCCGGTGGCGGGGACCGTCAGGGGGCGGTGTCGTCCGCGGGCGTGGTCCCGTGGGCGTGCTTGAGCCGGGTGCGTGCCTCCATCCGGTCCCCGGCCGCGATCTCGGCCCAGAACCGGTGACAGGTGACGAACACCGCGAGCTCGTGCTCCCGCTGCCGCAGCTTCTCCACCTCGGCCTGTTCGTCCGCCGTCCAGCCCGGGGAAGCGGGGCGCTCCACCTTGCGCCAGCCGTTGTGGTCGCTGAAGCCGTCCAGCGGCTCGACCGACCAGGGGAGCCGCTTCAGCAGGGCCGACAGCTCGGCCCGGACCTGATGCAGCTCCTCCTGGCCGGCGCGGAGGTCACTGGGGAAGTCATAGGTCGTAGCCACGCGGCAATGCTACGCCTGTTCGATTTTGCGGTGCGAGTTCCTTCCGGGGGTTCATACGAACGAGTGTGCCGAACACGTGTTCGGTTAAGTGGGGGGTGCGCCACCGAGGCCCCGCGGAACCCGCCGCGGGGCCTCGGTGGCTTCCGCGGTCAGTGCCCGGCGTCCGCCAGCTGCCCCACCAGCCGGGTCGCCACGGGTGCGGAAATGCCGTGCCGTCCGGCCGCCCGCAGCAACGCCCCGCCGATCGCGTCCAGTTCGAGCGGACGGCCCGCTTCGGCGTCGCGCTGCATCGACGATCTGGTCCGCGCCGGGAAGGCGTCGTAGCGGGCCAGTGCCGCGGCCGGGTCGGACGGGCCGCCGCAGGCCCGGCTCACCGCGGCCGTCTCCGCCACCAGGGCCGCCAGCTCCTCGCGGTGCCCGGTACGGATGTCGCCCAGGGGAAGCCCGTACCGGGTGGTGAGCAGGGCGAGGGGGGCGAGGAACGACATCTTCGCCCACAGCGCGGCCGCCTCGTCGGGCAGTACGCGGGTGACCGGTCCGGCGGCCGCGAAGGCCTCGGCGAGCCGGTCCAGGCGGGCCCGCGGGACCGGGTCGCCGGTCAGGTCGACCTCGGCGAACGGGCTGTCGTGTTCGATCACCCCGGGCGCGACCCGGGTCGACTCGACGCGGATGACGGCGGGCGCCACCCGGTCGGGGCGGTGGTGCGCGCGCAGGGCCGCCGGGTGCTCCACGCCGTTCAGGAACGGTACGAGGAGGGCGTCGCCGAGGGCCGGGGGCGCGATCCGGGTCAGGGCCGCGTCGAGCGCGGTGTGCTTGACGGCGATCAGGCAGGCGTCGACCGGCTCGTGCAGCTCCGCGGCCGCTTCGACCCGGGCCGTGAAGTCGCCGTACAGCCCGCTGCGGACGCGGATCCCGTCGGTACGCAGGGTACGGGCCGTCTCGTCGCCCGCCAGACAGATCACCCGGTGCCCGGCGCGGGCCAGCAGCGCGGCCAGCAGGCCGCCCACGCCGCCCGGGCCCAGGACGGCCACGGTGAGTTCGTCGTTCGCCATGATGGATGGCTCCTCTCGTCGGTCGGCCCCGTCACGGTGGCCGCCTCGCCGAGGATCATCGCAGCGGTCGTCGCGGCGACTTGCTGCGGGGCCCGCGAGCGGGGGGCCACACTGGAGTCATGTGCCGCAGCATCAAGACGCTCCGTCCGCCCGCGCTGCCCGAGGAGGCCACGGAGGAGGAGATCCGTGCCGCCGCCCTCCAGTACGTGCGCAAGGTCTCCGGGTTCCGCGCGCCCGCCGCCCACAACCAGGAGGTGTTCGACCGCGCAGTGGAGGCCGTCGCCCGGGCCACCGCGGAACTCCTCGACGACCTGGAGGTCCGCGGCCGGACGGCCCGGCAGGCGGGCTGAGCACCGCGGAACCGGGGCGGGTCCCGGCGGCTGGGCCGGGTGTGGGGTGGCCGGGCGGACCGGGTGCGGGGCGGCCGGACGGACCGGGGCGCGCTGTTGGGCCCGTGCGTGCGCTGGGCGCATCCGTGTGTGCCGGGCGCGTGCGTGCGCCGGACGCGTGTGGGTGCCGGACGCGTGCGTGCGCTGGACCCGGGTGTGTCCCGCGCGGGTGCTCGGGGCGTGTGTGTGCCCGAGTCGGCCCGCGCGTGCGCCGGGCGCGTGTGGGTGCCGGACCCGTGCCTGCGCCGGACCCGGGTGTGTCCCGCGCGGGTGCTCGGGGCGTGTGCGTGCCCGAGTCGGCCCGCGCGTGCGTCGGGCGCGTGCGGGTGCCGGGCGCGTGCGTGCGCCCGGCCCGTGTGCGTGTCGGACGCGCGATCGGGACGGGCGCGAGAACGCGTCGGATCCGGCGCGGGATCCGGGTGCCCGGGCCCTACGACGCCGGCTGGCGGCGCATCAGGAGCGCGGCTCCGGAGCCGGCCCCGAACAGCGCCAGCACCGACACGCCCGTGGCCAGCCAGGTGGCGCCCAGCCACTGGGCGCCGAAGTAGCCGAGCGCGACGCTGTAGACGGCCCAGGAGATACCGGCCAGCGCGGACCACGGCAGGAAGTCGCGGACGCGACGGCGGGCGGCACCCGCCCCCAGCGAGACGACCGAGCGGCCGGCCGGGGCGAAGCGGGCCAGCACGACCAGGGCGCCGCCGCCCCGGGCGAGGGCCGCGCCGAGCCGCTCCTGCGCCACGCGCAGCCGGCGCGAGCGGGCGATCGCCCGGTCCAGGCGTTCACCGCCGCGCCAGGCCAGCCGGTAGGCCGCCATGTCGCCGAGGACCGAGGCGGTCGCGGCGGAGAGCGTCAGGAACAGGATGTCGGGGACCCGGGCGGGCACCTCCCCGGCGACCGCGGCGCCCGAGCCCGCGGCAGCCGCCGTGGCGGCCGTGATCACCAGGACGCCGCTCGGCAGTACCGGCACGAACACATCGAAGAGGACCGATACGGCCACCATGGCGTATATCCATGGGCTGCCCGTCAGCGCCCCCACAACCTCCAGCACCGCAAACTCCCTGCTATTCCCCCGTGGCCCTACCGCGCCGCGATGTCGCGGGGGTGCGGCAGGGGCGGCCATGACAGCCATACAGCGTACGCCGGAATTGTGGCAGGAGTTCCAGGTGGGGCGGGTGGATTTTCGATAAGGGCATGCACGGCACGCAATGCCTGTAACCGGCAAAGGGGACGTACGCCCCCGATTCCAGGAACCGGGCACCGCGCCGCCCGTCGGATGGGCGACGGGCGCCTGGACACCCGTATCCAGGTCCGGGGCGGCGGCGAACTCGTGGATCCGGCGGGCACCTTCAACGAGATCGCCGCCGAACCGGGGCGGACCGTCGGCGAGTTGCGGGTGGCGGAGGCCCGCGCCCTTCTCCGGTGTCCCGAGCCGCACGGGACACCGGAGAAGGGCGGGAGGCAGCCCGCTCAGCAGCCGTTGAGCACCGAGGTCAGCTTGGTCTTCTCGGCGGAGTCGATCTTGAGGTTGTAGTAGTACTTCACCTGCACCCAGGCGCGGGCGTACGTGCAGGCGTACGAGCTGAGCGGGGGCATCCACTCGGCCGGGTCCTTGTCGCCCTTGGACTGGTTGACGTTGTCCGTGACGGCGAGCAGCTGCGGGCGCGTCACGTCGTTGGCGAAGGCCTGGCGCTGGGCCGTGGTCCAGGCGCTCGCGCCGGAGTCCCAGGCCTCGGCCAGCGGGACGAGGTGGTCGATGTCGACGTCGGAGGCGGCGGTCCAGGTGGCGCCGTCGTACACGGAGTACCAGCTGCCGCTGGTGGCGACGCAGGCGGAGTCGGTGGTGACGTTGGAGCCGTCGCGCTTGAGGATGTACTCACGGGTGTTGCAGGTCCCGCTGATGGTGATCCAGGTCGGGAACAGGTCCCGCGAGTAGCCGGTGCGGTTCTCGGTCGCCACGGTGAGCGAGGCGAGGTAGGTGCGGGCCGTGGCGGCGCTGACCGGGGTGGGGAGGGCGGCGGAGGCGGTCGGGGAGTTGAAAAGTCCGGCGGAGGCTATGAGCCCGGTGAGCGTGGCGAGTATGCTCAGCCGTCGACGCGCGTAGAACTTCGACATGCGAACTCCCTTGGGGGGCAGGGGTGTTGGTGTGCGAGCGACTGAATGCTCGCGGCGCCGCGTTGCGTGGAGGTGTGCGCCCGGTAAGAAGTTAATGACGTGAACATGACACAACAAGAGGGCGGCAGGGACTTTCGTCCCTGGGGGCCGGCCGGGGCATCGCGTACGATGGTGCGAGCAGAAGGGGAGTAGCTCTTCGCCGGACCGTCGACATACTGCTCAGCTCGTCTGAGCCGGCGCCCGGAGGCAGGCCTCGATCACGAGGTCGGCCAGCGAGACCTTCGGCAAGCAGTGCACGCCCGTACCCGTCGGTGCGGGTCCCGTGTGCTGCCGTGCCGAGGTGTCGTGAAGCAGAGCGCAGCACTCTCGGCGGGGCAGCCCGACCGATTGAGGAACCTTGATCAGCCTTACCGTGACGGCACTCGTCTTCGGCATCGTCTTCCTGGCCGAGCTGCCGGACAAGACCGCCCTCGCTGGCCTCGTCCTCGGCACCCGCTACCGCGCCTCGTACGTCTTCGCCGGTGTCGCCGCCGCGTTCACCCTGCACGTCGTGCTCGCCGTCGCGGCGGGCAGTGTGCTGACGCTGCTGCCCCAGCAGATCGTGCACGCGCTGACGGGTGTGCTCTTCCTGGGCGGCGCCGCGGTGCTGCTGATGAAGAAGGACGACGGCGAGGAGGAGATCCGCAAGCCGGAGAACCAGTCGTTCTGGAAGGTCGCCGGAGCCGGCTTCATGCTGATCCTGGCCGCCGAGTTCGGTGATCTCACCCAGATCATGACCGCGAACCTCGCGGCCCGTTACGACGACCCGCTCTCCGTCGGCCTCGGTGCGGTGCTCGCGCTCTGGGCGGTCGCCGGACTGGGCATCGTGGGCGGAAAGGCCCTGATGAAGCGGGTTCCGCTGGCGCTGATCACCAAGGTCGCCGCGCTGCTGATGGTGGCGCTCGGGGCGTGGAGCCTCTGGGAGGCGATCGCGGGCTGAGTCCCGACGCCCGGGCCCCGGGCCGGCCCCGGCTCAGGCCCCGGTCCGGGGGCCGGTCCAGGGCTCGGCCCGGCCCCGGCGCGGCTGAACATCGGGTGAACGCTGCGCGGGCCGGTGGCGCGAAGCCCGATTTGTTTTGTACCGTAGAGAAACAAAGTGGCCCCCGCTCGTTTTCCCTGACCGGCGAGCGGGGCCGCCTTGTCCCCCACGCTTGGAGTCTGCCGATGACGGCCACCGCCGCACCCACCGTTCTCACCGCCCGCGCCTTCCTGCTGGACATGGACGGCACCCTCGTCAACTCGGACGCCGTCGTGAACCGCGTCTGGCGCGCCTGGGCCGACCGGCACGGACTGGACGGCGACGAGGTCATGAGCGTCGTCCACGGGCGACAGGGGTACGCGTCGATGGCCCTGCTGCTGCCCGACCGGCCCATGGAGCAGAACCACGCGGAGAACGCCTGGATGCTCGCCGCCGAGACCGCCGACATGGACGGCGTCGTGCCGGTGCCCGGGGCGCCGGAGTTCCTCGCCGCCCTGAGCGGGGTGCCGCACGCGCTGGTGACGTCGGCGGACGTGGACCTGTCCACGGCACGGATGGCGGCGGCCGGGCTGGCACTGCCCGGCGTCCGGATCACCGCCGAGTCCGTCGGGGCGAGCAAGCCGGACCCCGAGGGCTTCCTGAAGGGCGCCGCCGAGCTCGGGATCGCCCCCGCCGACTGCGTGGTCTTCGAGGACTCGGGCGCCGGGATCGCCGCGGGACGCGCCGCGGGGATGCAGGTCGTGGGCGTCGGACCGAGGGCCGGGCTGCACGCGCCCGACGTGGTCGTACAGGACCTCACGCAGGTACGGGTGGAACCGACGGGCGACGGAACGGTGCGGCTGCACATCGGCTAGCGGACGGCCCGCGCCGCCCGCCGTGAGCCTCCGGCAGGCGCGACGCCGCGCCCCGTCCGCCGTGGCGCCTGTGGGCGCCGCGCCGGGCCATGAACCACCCCGCGGCACCGGGAGCGCCTGTCGCCGCGCGTACGGGCCCACAGGCGCCGGTCACGGGCCCGCGCGGGCGTCGCCATGTGCTCGCTCCCGTGCGGTCGCACCTGCGCGGACCTGACGCCGAGCACCCGCGAGCGCGACCCTGCGCGCCCGCGGGCGTCCGATCACGGCCGTGGGCGTCCGATCACGGCTGCGAGGTCTCCGCCTCCAGCATCGCCCGGGTCTCCGCGCCGTACACGCCCGGCGCGTCGGTGCGCACACCCCTGGCCCACTGGTAGGTGCGCAGGGCGTAGTCGACACGGTTGGTGAACCGGCCGTCGATTCTGCCGTTGTAGAGGCGCAGCTGCTCCAGCCGCTGCTGTAGTTCGGCCACCTCCGGGCCGCGGTCGCCGAGGCGCAGGACCGGGGCCGCGCTCTGACCGCCGCCCCCGGGCCCCGGGGAGGCCGTCGTGCCGGTGCTCGTCGCGGTCGCGGTCGGCTCGGCCGGGCGGGACGGCGAGGGGGAGGCGCTGGGCGCGGATTTCGACTCCGACTCCGACGGCGACGCCGAGGCGCTCTCGCTCGGCGACGACGACGCGGACGGCGAGGCGGACGTCGACGGCTGCGCGGAGTCCGCGGTCGCGTCGGCGGAGTCCGCGCCGGCCCCGTCGGCCGAGGCGTCCGGCGCGGCCACCTGCACGTCGGCCGAGGCCGCGGCCTCCTGCGTGGGCGTGTCGGAGGAGAACAGCCCGCCGGTGAGACCGGCCGCCGCCGCCACCGCCACGACCGCACCCGCCCCGAGTAGTACGGCGCGGCGACGGCGCCCGGCCCGCGGCCCGGGGGTGTCGTACCGGGTGTCGTACGTCACGTCGAACGCGGACGCTCCCGCCCGCGGCTCCCGCTGCGCCCCCTCGGCCCCCTCGAACAGGCTCAGATCGTCGGCGTCCGGCGCGCCCGGCGACGGTGCGAGGGGCGTGGGCAGCCCCCGGGCCGCCTTGACCCGGCGCAGGGTGGTGGTGACGTCCGCGCCGGCCGGCGGCACGGTCGCGGGCTTCCGCACCGAGTCGTCCGGTGCCGCCGCGGGTTGCCCGGCCTGCCCGGTCAGCTCGCTCGGTCCTGACCCTTCGGGGTGGGCGGAGTGCCGGCCGAGGTCGGCCAGGCCGTCCTCCGGTTCGACGTACGGCCGTATTCGCGTCGGCGGGTCGAAGCCCTCCGCCGCGGCAGCCTCCGTCGCTCGCGCGTCGTGCGGCGCGTCGCCCGGCTGCCTGGCGCACAGGCAGGACGGGGTGTTGTCCGCGGCCCGCGGCTCGCCGCACCACGGGCACCATCGCCCGCCTCCGTGCCCGCCCTGGTACGGGCCGGCCGCGCCGTCGGTCTCACGTTCGTCCACGTGTTCGCCCGGCTGCCGGGCGCACAGGCACGACGGGGTGTTGTCCGCGGCCCGCGGCTCGCCGCACCACGGGCACCATCGCCCGCCTCCGTGCCCACCCTGGTACGGGCCGGCCGCGCCCTCGGTCCCACGATCGTCCACGTGTTCGTTCCCTCCCCATGCGAACTCCAGAGATTATGCAGATCCTTCACACGGCCGCTGACCGGACGCCCCCCGGAATGCGAGATTCCGGAAGGGCTCAACAGGCCATAAACGGTCAGACCCACCACGATGGAAAGGTCACGATTGGCTCAGGAGGTCTCCATGGCCGTGGACGAGCACGCCAGGACGGGGGACGCGGCGCAGCAGCACGTGTCCGGCAACATCCTCGTATCGATCGGCGCCCTGCTGCTCGGCATGTTCCTCGCCGCCCTCGACCAGACCATCGTGTCGACGGCGCTGCCCACCATCGTCAGCGATCTGGGCGGCCTGGAACACCTGTCCTGGGTGGTCACGGCGTATCTGCTGGCCTCCACCGCCGCGACCCCGCTGTGGGGGAAACTGGGCGACCAGTACGGGCGCAAACGGCTGTTCCAGACCGCGATCGTGATCTTCCTGGTCGGCTCGGCGCTGTGCGGCATGGCGCAGAACATGCCGGAGCTGATCGGCTTCCGCGCGCTCCAGGGCCTGGGCGGCGGCGGGTTGATGGTGCTGTCGATGGCGATCGTGGGCGACATCGTCCCGCCCCGGGACCGCGGCCGCTACCAGGGCCTGTTCGGCGCGGTCTTCGGCGCGACCAGTGTGCTCGGCCCGCTGCTGGGCGGGCTGTTCACCGAGCATCTGAGCTGGCGCTGGGTCTTCTACGTCAACCTGCCGGTCGGCGTCGTCGCGCTCGCGGTGATCGCGACCGTCCTGCACATCCCGCGCAGGTCCACCCCGCACGTCATCGACTACCTCGGCACCTTCCTGATCGCCACCGTCGCCACCTGTCTGGTGCTGGTCGCCTCGCTCGGCGGCACGACCTGGGCGTGGGCCTCGCCGCAGATCATCGGCCTCCTGGTGGTGGGCGTGGTCCTGGCGGTGGCGTTCGTACTGGTCGAGCGGCGGGCGGCCGAACCGGTGCTCCCGCTCAAACTCTTCGGCATCCGCACCTTCACGCTCGCCGCCGTCATCAGCTTCATCGTCGGCTTCGCCATGTTCGGCGCGATGACCTACCTGCCGACCTTCCTCCAGGTCGTCCACCACATCTCCCCGACCGTCTCCGGCCTCTACATGCTGCCGATGGTGATCGGCATGCTGCTGTCCTCGACGCTCTCCGGGCAGATCGTCAGCCGCACCGGCCGCTGGAAGGTGTTCCCGGTCGCGGGCACCGGCGTCACCACCATCGGCCTGCTCCTGCTGCACCAGCTGGACGAGAACAGCTCCACCGCCGAGATGAGCGTCTACTTCTTCGTCTTCGGCCTGGGACTCGGCCTGGTCATGCAGGTCCTGGTCCTCATCGTGCAGAACGCCGTGCCCTACGAGGATCTCGGCGTCGCCACCTCCGGCGCCACCTTCTTCCGCTCCATCGGCGCCTCCTTCGGCGTCGCCATCTTCGGTTCGATCTTCGCCGGCCGGCTGGCCGACAAACTGGCCGACGCGTTCCGCGGCGCGCATCTGCCGCCCGGCCTCTCGGCGAACTCGTTGCAGGCCGATCCGCGCGGCATAGCCGCCCTGCCGGCCCCGCTGCGCCCGGCCGCCCTGCACGCCTTCGCGTCCTCCATCACCGACGTCTTCCTCTACGCGGCTCCCGTCGCGCTCCTCGGCTTCGTCCTGGCCTGGTTCCTGAAGGAGGACCCGCTGCGCGGCTCGGTCACGGCGCCCGACCTCTCGGAGACCCTCGCCGCCAACCCCGTCGAGCGTTCGTCGTACGACGAGGTGTGCCGGGCGCTGTCCACGCTCGGCACGCGCGAGGGACGGCACGAGATCTACCGGAAGATCACCGAGCGGGCGGGCTACGACCTGCTGCCCGCCGCGAGCTGGCTGCTGCTGCGGATGAAGAAATACGGCTCGGTCGAGCCGGGCGTGCTCGCCGAGCGCACCTCGATCCCGATGACGGTCGTCATCGACGCCGCCCGGCAGACGGAGGAGCGCCGTCTGGCCGTACGCGAGGGCCTCGACCTCAGCCTGACCGCGCAGGGGCGCGAGGTCGCCGACCGGCTGGCGAAGGCCCGCGAGGAGTCGCTGGCCGAGCTGCTCGGCGACTGGTGGGGGCCCGACCGGCCCACCGACCTGATCCAGCTGGTCAAGGAGCTCAACGACGAACTGTGCGGCTCGGACCAGGAACAGCCGCACACCGGGGCGTCCCCCCGCGTCAAGTAAGCCCCGGCCCCTTCCGGTGCCCCGGGCCCTTCCGGTGCCCCGGGCCCTTCCGGTGCGCCCCGGCCGCTTCCGGCGCGCCCCCGGCGCCCGCGGGGCGTCCTCCGGCGTCAGCTGAGCCCCCGGCCC
>NZ_VJZD01000249.1 GCF_009377175.1 Streptomyces adustus | reverse complement strand
GGCCCAGGCCCGCCCCCGGCCGGTTCCCGGCCAGGAACCAGCCCGGGCCACGTGCCGTCGGAGGGGCCGCCGGGGTGTGGCCGGCCCGTCGGCGGAAACGGATCCTGGCCCGTTTTGCCGTCTACGCGTAACGTGGCGCACCATGAAGATCCTGATCAGCGCCGACATGGAGGGTGCCACCGGCGTCACCTGGCCGGCCGACGTGCTGCCGGGGACCCCGCAGTGGGAGCGGTGCCGCTCCATGTTCACCTCGGACGTGAACGCCGCCGTGCTCGGCTTCTTCGACGGCGGCGCCGACGAAGTGCTCGTCAACGAGGCCCACTGGAGCATGCGCAACCTGCTCCTGGAGCGGCTCGACGAGCGGGTCGAGATGCTCACCGGGCGGCACAAGTCGTTGTCCATGGTGGAGGGCGTGCAGCACGGCGACGTGGACGGCATCGCCTTCATCGGCTACCACGCTGCCGCCGGCGCCGAGGGCGTCCTGGCCCACACCTACCTCGCGAACTCCATCACCGGGGTGTGGCTGAACGACGTACGGGCCAGCGAGGGCCTGCTCAACGCGCATGTCGTCGCCGAGTATGGGGTGCCGGTCATCCTGGTCACCGGCGACGACGTGGCCTGCGAGGACGCCCTCGGGTACGCGCCCGAGGCACTGAAGGTCGCGGTCAAGGACCATGTGTCGCGGTACGCGGCCGTGTGCCGTACCCCCGCCAGGACCGCCGCCGACATCCGGGCGGCGGCCAAGGAGGCGGCCGCGCTCGCGGTGCGCCACGAACCGGTCGCCGCCGGGCCCTTCACGATCGCCCTGGAGTTCGACGCGGAGCATCTGGCGATGGCGGCCACCGTCGTGCCGGGCGTGGAGCGGACCGGGGAGCGGAAGGTCGCCTACACCAGCGACACCATGTACGAGGGAATCCGCAGCTTCAAGGCGGTCACGACGGTCGTCTCGGCCGCGGTGGAGGAACAGTATGGCTGACCAGCAGGCACTCGACGAGGTCGTCCGGTTCACGTCCGACCTGATCCGGATCGACACCACCAACCGGGGCGGCGGGGACTGCCGGGAGCGGCCCGCCGCCGAGTACGCCGCCGAGCAGCTGGCCGGCGCCGGACTCGAACCGGTGCTGCTGGAGCGCACCCCGGGGCGGACGAACGTGGTGGCCCGGATCGAGGGCACCGACCCGTCGGCGGACGCGCTGCTCGTCCACGGTCACCTCGACGTGGTGCCCGCGCAGGCCGAGGACTGGAGTGTGCACCCGTTCTCCGGCGAGGTCCGCGACGGCGTCGTCTGGGGGCGCGGCGCGGTCGACATGAAGAACATGGACGCGATGATCCTGGCCGTGGTCCGGGACTGGGCGCGCAACGGGGTGCGGCCCCGGCGGGACGTCGTCGTGGCGTTCACCGCGGACGAGGAGGCCAGCGCGGAGGACGGCTCCGGCTTCCTCGCCGACCGGCACGCCGGGCTGTTCGAGGGGTGCACGGAGGGCGTCAGCGAGTCGGGCGCGTTCACCTTCCACGACGGCGGCGGCCGCCAGATCTACCCCATCGCCGCCGGCGAGCGCGGCACGGGCTGGCTGAAGCTGACCGCGCGCGGGCGGGCCGGGCACGGCTCCAAGGTCAACCGCGAGAACGCGGTGACCCGGCTGGCGGCCGCGGTCACCCGCATCGGCGAGCACGAGTGGCCGCTCAGGCTCACCCCGACGGTGAGCGCCGCCCTCACCGAACTCGCCGCCCTGTACGGCGTCGACACCGACCTGTCCGACGTGGACGCGCTGCTCGACAAGCTCGGCCCGGCCGCCAAGCTCGTCGAGGCGACCGTCCGCAACAGCGCCAACCCGACCATGCTGGAAGCCGGGTACAAGCTCAACGTCATCCCGGGCGAGGCCGTCGCCTACGTCGACGGGCGTTTCCTGCCCGGCGGCGAGGACGAGTTCCGCAGCACCCTGGACCTGCTGACCGGGCCCGACGTGGAGTGGGAGTTCGAGCACCGGGAGGTCGCCCTCCAGGCGCCGGTGGACTCCCCGACGTTCGCGCGGATGCGCGCCGCGGTCGAGGAGTTCGCGCCCGAGGGCCATGTGGTGCCGTACTGCATGTCCGGCGGCACGGACGCCAAGCAGTTCTCGCGGCTCGGCATCACCGGGTACGGGTTCGCGCCGCTGAAGCTGCCGGAGGGCTTCGACTACCAGGCCCTCTTCCACGGTGTCGACGAGCGGGTCCCGGTCGAGGCACTCCACTTCGGCGTCCGTGTTCTCGACCGGTTCCTGCGGACGGCCTAGGCGAGTGGGGGAGAACGTGCAGACCCTGGCATACGGTTCCTGGCCCTCGCCCATCGGCGCGGCCCTCGCGGCCGCCCACGACGGGCACCCCGAGTACCTCGGGTTCGTCGGTGAGGAGGTCTGGTGGACCGAGCCCCGGCCCGCCGAGGGCGGCCGGCGCACCCTGGTGCGCCGGCGCGCCGACGGCACCGAGGAGTCCGTGCTGGCCGCGCCGTGGAACGTGCGCAGCCGCGTCATCGAGTACGGCGGGCATCCCTGGGCCGGGACCGTGCGCGACGGTGTACCGCTCGTGGTGTTCGTGAACTTCGCCGACCAGCGGCTCTACCGGTACGAGCCCGGCGGCGAGCCGCGCCCGCTCACCCCCGTCTCCCCGGTGGGCGACGGGCTGCGCTGGGCGCAGCCGCAGCTGCGCCCGGAGCTCGGGGAGGTGTGGTGCGTCCTGGAGGAGTTCACCGGCGACGCGCCCACCGACGTCCGCCGGGTCCCGGTGGCCGTGCCGCTGGACGGTTCGGCCGCCGAGGACCGGGCCGCCGTGCGGGAGCTCACCGAGGCGCGGCAGCGGTTCGTCACCGGGCCACGGCTGTCCCCGGACGGGCGCAAGGCCGCCTGGCTGGCCTGGGACCACCCGCGGATGCCCTGGGACGGCACCGAGCTGGTCGTCGCGGACGTGACCGACGAGGGAACGTTCCAGCAGGTGCGGACGGTGGCCGGCGGTCCTGAGGAGTCCATCGCCCAGGCCGACTGGTCGGCGGACGGCCGGCTGCTGTACGCGAGCGACCGCGGCGGCTGGTGGAACCTCTACCGGGACGGCGAGCCGCTCTGCCCCCGCGAGGAGGAGTTCGGCGGTCCCCTGTGGAAACTCGGGTACCAGTGGTTCGCGCCGCTGGAGAACGGACTGGTCGCCGTGGTGCACGGCCGCGGCGCCACCGCCCTCGGCATACTGGACCCCGAGACCGGCGAGGTCGTCGACGCGGCCGGCCCCTGGACCGAGTTCGCCCCCAGCCTCGCGGTGCGCGGCGAGCGGGTGGTGGCCGTCGGCGCCAGCCCGCGCAGCGCCTACGAGGTCGTCGAACTGGACACCCGGACCGGGCGGGCCCGGGTCATCGGCTGCGCCCACCGGGACGCGACGGACCCGGCCCACTACCCCGAGCCGCTGATCCGCACCTTCACCGGCCCCGAGGGACGCGAGATCCACGCGCACGTCTACCCGCCGCACCACCCCGGGCACACCGCGCCGGCCGACGAGCTGCCCCCGTACGTGGTCTGGGCGCACGGCGGCCCCACCGGACACGCGCCGCTGGTGCTGGACCTGGAGATCGCCTACTTCACCTCGCGCGGCATCGGGGTCGCCGAGGTCAACTACGGAGGCTCGACCGGGTACGGCCGCGAGTACCGCAACCGGCTGCGCGAGCAGTGGGGCGTCGTCGACGTCGAGGACTGCGCGGCCGTCGCCCTCGCCCTCGCCGAGGAGGGCACCGCCGACCGCGACCGGCTCGCCATCCGCGGCGGCAGCGCCGGCGGCTGGACCACCGCGGCCTCCCTCGCCGCCACCGACGTCTACGCCTGCGGCACCATCAGCTATCCCATCCTCGACCTGGCCGGCTGGGCCACGGGGGAGACCCACGACTTCGAGTCGCACTACCTGGAGACCCTGGTCGGACCGCTCGCCGAGGTGCCCGCCCGGTACGCGCAGCGCTCCCCGGCCGAGCACGCCGACCGGATCACCGCGCCCTTCCTGCTGCTCCAGGGGCTGGACGACGTGATCTGCCCGCCCACGCAGTGCGAACGCTTCCTGGAGCGGATGCGCGGCCGGGGAGTGCCGCACGCCTACCTCGCCTTCGAGGGGGAGGGGCACGGGTTCCGCCGGGCCGAGACCATGGTGCGCGCCCTGGAGGCCGAACTCGCCCTCTATTCGAAGGTGTTCGGGCTGAATCCGCCGGACGCCCCGACCCTGGAGCTGGCCGGATGAGGCAACTCCTGCGCCCCGCCCGGCTCGCCCCCGGCGCCCGGGTGGCCGTCGTGGCGCCCAGCGGACCCGTCGCCGAGGAACGGCTCCAGGCCGGGCTCGACGTACTGCGCGGCTTCGGCCTCGATCCGGTCGCCGCACCCCATGTGCTGGACCGGCACGGCGCGTTGGGCCACCTCGCGGGCACGGACGAGGACCGCGCCGCGGACCTCCAGGCCGCCTGGTGCGACCCGGCGGTCGACGCCGTGCTGTGCGCGCGCGGCGGCTACGGGGCCCAGCGGATGGTCGACCTGCTCGACTGGTCGGCGATGCGGGCGGCGGGCCCGAAGGTGTTCGTCGGCTTCAGCGACATCACGGTGCTGCACCAGGCCTTCGCCACCCGGCTGGGCCTGGTCACCCTGCACGGCCCCGCCGCCGCGGGCGTGGACTTCCTCAAGCACGCACGGGCCCAGGAGCATCTGCGGGACACGCTGTTCGCGCCCGAGAAGGTCCGCACCCTCACCTCCGGCGGCGGCGCGCTCGCTCCCGGCCGGGCGCGCGGTGTCACGCTCGGCGGCTGTCTGAGCATGCTCGCCTCCGACCTCGGCACCCCGCACGCCCACCCGGACGCCCGGGGCGGGCTGCTGATGCTGGAGGACGTCGGCGAGCAGCCGTACCGCATCGACCGGATGCTGACCCAACTCCTGCGCACCGGCTGGCTCGACGGCGTCACCGGCGTCGCGCTGGGCTCCTGGGCCGGCTGCGGTCCCTACGAAGCGGTGCGCGCCGTCCTCGCGGACCGCCTGGGCGGCCTGGGGGTCCCCGTCGTCGAGGAACTCGGATTCGGGCACGGCGAGGGGGCGTTGACGGTCCCCTTCGGCATGAGCGGTGAACTCGACGCGGATGCGGGCACCTTGACCTTCGACGAACCGGCGCTGCGCTGAGGGGGCTGTTCCGGGCCCGACGACGCCCGCGGCGGGGTGGGTCGCGGGCGCCGTAGAGTGACGGGATGCCGCACAACGCATCCCGTTACCTCGCCGAGGGCCCTCGCGTGGGCATACGTCACTTCCGCTACGAGGACGGCGCCGAGTTCACCGCCCGGGCCCGGGAGAGCAAGGACCTGCACCACCCGTGGCTCTTCCCGCCGGACACCGCCGACGGGTACACCGCCTACGCGGGCCGGCTGATCGAGGACCGGACGAAGGCCGGGTTCCTGGTCTGCGACAAGGACGACGGCGGGGCCATCGCCGGGTTCGTCAACATCAACAACATCGTCGAGGGCGCCTTCCTCAGCGGTGCCCTCGGCTACGGCGCCTTCGCGCACGCCGCCGGGCGCGGGCTGATGCGCGAGGGGCTGGACCTCGTGGTCGGACACGCCTTCGGGCCGATGCGACTGCACCGGCTGGAAGTGAACGTGCAGCCCGCCAACACCGCCTCCATCGCCCTCGCCCGCAGCTGCGGCTTCCGGCTCGAGGGCTTCTCGCCGAAGATGCTCTTCATCGACGGCGCCTGGCGCGACCACGAACGCTGGGCGATCACCGTCGAGACGAGGGCTTCCGGTTGACCTTCATCGTGTCGAGGTCGGTCACCGTCGACTTCAACGGGCCGAATCCGTAGCCCGCCTCCCGCAGCGTGCGCTCCGCGCGGTCCTCGGCGATCGCGCCCGCCATCTCCTCGCCGTCCGCCGCGTCCGACACCACGACGTAGCGCATCGAGAAGTGCTTCAGCGGCGACGGCTCGTACGACAGCGAACCCTCCTCGCAGAACCGCATGCTGGTCATTCCGTGCTCGGACGCCTCGGCGAGCAGCCGGGCACGCGCCTCGTCGGTGAGCCCGTCCCAGGTGCCCCGGACGATCACCCGGTAGGTGTGCTGCTCGCTCATCGCGCTGTTCCGTTCCTCGTGCCGGTTTCCCCGGACCCGACTCTATGTCGGCGACGCCGGACCGCACGCGGAATATCCCCCGGCCCGGCGCCGGACCGGCCCCGAGCCGCCTTTGCGCAATCCTGACCGGCAGCTCCCCTGGTCAGGGCCCCGGTTGCCGGGTTCGATGGCGATCGTGACGACGATCCGACGCGACGTAGTGACACTGCCCGCCGCCCTGCCGGGCCCAGACAACCCGCTGCCCCCGTTGCGCCCGCTCGACGAGGTGCACCGCATCGACGAGCGGGACCGGGAGAACCTCCCGGCCGACATGGCCCGCCAGATCGGCCACGCGCCGCTGCACAGCCTGCTGCCCGTGCCCGTACGGGACGGCTACGGCCGGGCCCGCGAACCGCTGCGGACCGACGCCCTGATCCTGGAGAACGACCGGCTGCGCGCCACGGTGCTGCCCGCACTCGGCGGCCGGATCGCCTCGCTCCTGCACAAGCCCACGGGCCGCGAACTCCTCTACCGCAACCCGGTGTTGCAGCCCGCCAACTTCGCTCTCAACGGCTCCTGGTACTCCGGCGGCATCGAGTGGAACATCGGCGCCACCGGCCACACCACCCTCTCCTGCTCACCCCTGCACGCCGCCCGCGTCCCCGCCCCGGACGGCGGGGAGATGCTCCGCCTGTGGGAGTGGGAACGGCTGCGCGACCTGCCGTTCCAGATCGACCTGTGGCTGCCGGAGGGCTCCGACTTTCTCTACGTCGGCGTCCGCGTCCGCAATCCCCACGAGCACCCCGTGCCCACCTACTGGTGGTCCAACATCGCCGTGCCCGAGGAACGCCGGGTCCTCGCTCCCGCGGCCGAGGCCTATCACTTCGGCTACGAGCGCCGGCTGCGCCGGGTGCCGGTCCCCGCGTACGACGGCAGCGACCGCACGTACCCGCTGAACAGCACCTTCGCCGCCGACTACTTCTACGACCTGCCCGACGGGCGGCGGCGCTGGATCGCCGCGCTCGACGGCGACGGGCACGGACTGGTGCAGACGTCCACGGACGCGCTGCGCGGACGCAAGCTGTTCGTGTGGGGCACCGGGCCCGGCGGACGGCGCTGGCAGGACTGGCTCACCGAGCCGGGGACGGGCGGCTACTGCGAGATACAGGCCGGGCTGGCCCGCACCCAGCTGGAGCACGTGAGCCTGGCGGCGGAGAGCGAGGTGTCCTGGCTGGAGGCGTACGGACCGCTGAGCGCACCGCCCCGGGGCGAGTGGGACGCGGTGCTGAACGGGGTGGAGCAACGGCTCGAAGCGGTTCTTCCGCGGGCCGCCGTGGACGCCGCCCACGCGTCCTGGAGGGCGCACGCCGACACCGAGCCCGACGAGATCCTCGCCACCGGCTCCGGCTGGGGCGCGCTCGAAGTGCTGCGCGCCGACCGGAAACTGCCCGGCACCCCCTTCGACGAGCACACCCTCGGCGACGAGCAGGCACCCTGGCGGGAGCTGCTGCGCACCGGGTCCCTCCCCGAGCCGCGCCGGGTCCGGCCGCCGGGCGCGACCCTCGTCGCCCCGCACTGGCGGGACATGCTGGAGACCGCGCCCGCGACCCCGCTCACCGAATACCACCTGGGCGTCGCCCAGTGGCACGCCGGTGACCGGGCGCAGGCGGTGCGCAGCTGGGAGCGGGCCCTGGAACTCGCGCCCTCCCTCTGGCCGTCGCTGCGCTGCCTGGCCGTCGCGGACCAGGAGAGCGGAAACCACGAACGGGCCGCCGCCCGGTACGCGGAGGCCTTCGACGACCTGTGCCGGGAGCGGCGCGACAGCGGCGAGTCGTGGACGGCGGCCATGGCCGCACTCGGCCGTGAGGCGGTCGGCGCGCTGCTCGCCGCCCGCCGGCCGGCCGAGGCGCGGACCGTGTGGGAGCGACTGCTTCCCGAGACCCGCGAGCGCGGCAGGTTCCGGCTGCTGGAGGCCGAGATCCTGTGCGCGGAGGGACGTCGCGAGGAGGCCCGGGCGGTCTTCGACGCGGGCTTCGAGGTCGCCGACCTGCGGGAGGGCGACGAGACACTGGGCCGGCTGTGGGCCAGGGTGAGCGACGCTCCGCTCCCGGCGCGCTACGACTTCCGGATGCGGCCGTCCGCGCCCTGAGCGGCCCTCGCACCCCGTGACCGGCAAGGGTTCGGGTCGGCCGGGCGGGGGTTTGGGCGTGGCGCACACGGCCACACGGGTAGAAGGTGGACGAGCCTCTTCGTCGGGCCGGACCGTGCGGACCGTCCGGCTCCGCCGGAGTCGGACCGAGCCCAGAAGGAGGCACCATGGCCGGACCGCGGTACGTGTATGCCGTCTGCCGTCCCTTTCGCGCGGCCCTCCAGGCCCAGCTCATCGGGGTGGCGGGCGCGCCCGTCGGCCTGCTCGGCCATCACGGCCTGGTCGCCGTGGTCTCCACCGTGCCCGAGCGGGACTTCGCCGAGGAGCCGCTGCACGCGCATCTGGCGGACCCGCAGTGGCGGGCCGCCGTCGTCCGCGCCCATCGGGGTGTGGTCGACGCGCTCACCGCCGTCACCACACCGCTGCCGCTGCGCGCGGCGACCGTCTGCCCGGACGACAGCGCCCTGCGGCTCATGCTGGAGACGCACGGCGCCGCGTTCACGCGCGCCCTCGACCGGCTGCAAGGACGGGTCGAGTGGAGCGTCAACGTGTATACGGAAAAGCAGCCGACCGGGATGTCCGAGGAAGCCGAGAGATTTGTGACCCGGCTGCACGGACTGCTTTCCCGGTACGCCGACGAGTCGTGTTTTCGCGACCCGCAGGACTCCATGTTCTTCGGGGCGGCGGGTCGCACGGGGCACACCGTGCTGAACGCGTCCTATCTGGTGTCGCGGGCGGATTCCGAGCAATTCGTGGAACTGGTGGACCGGCTGAAGGGCGACGCCCCCGGACTGCGGGTCGAACTGACCGGACCCTGGGCGGCCTATTCCTTCACCCGAGAGAACGACGATGACGACGAGGGCGGGGAGAACGGGGAGTCCGCCGGGGCGGCGGAGTTCGCGGGGGCGCAAAAGGCGAAGCGGACCTGGGTCTCGTAGACCCGGACCGCGGCCCGAGGCCCTGTGCAGGGCCTCGGGCCGCGCGGTCCACCGTCTCGCCCGTGTCACCGGAAGCGGTCACCGGAAGCCGGAGCGGAAATCTCCGGTATCTCCGATTCCGTTCCGCGGGCTGTTCACGGTCGGCGGGGCATTCACCACCTGTACCAGCGGCCCCGGCCACCGGCCGCGCTCGTGCCCCGGAAAAGGAATCCGAGAAGCCAGACCACGAGCACCGCGACCGCGACCCACCAGAGCAGCTTCACCGCGAATCCGGCGCCGAAGAGAAGAAGTACCAGCAGCAGGACGAGAAGAATGGGAACCATAATGTGAACCTCCTTCTCGTCGTGTTTCCCGGAAAGCGGGATTCAGGCGTCCTTGCGGCAGAGAATTTCTCCGTGCAGCACACTGAACCAGCCGTCCGCCTGCTCCCCCCACTCCCGCCAGGCGTCCGAGACGGCCTCCAGCTGCCCGGCGGACGCGTGACCGCCCTCGGTGGCCCGCTGCGCGTACGCCGAGGCGACGGTCCGGTCCGCCCACAGACCGCTCCACCACGCACGCTCCTCGGGGGTGGCGAAGGTCCAGGTGCTGGACGTGGCCGTGATCCGCGTGATCCCCGCCGCCAGCGCCCATGACTTCAGCCGGCGTCCGGCGTCCGGCTCCCCGCCGTTGGCGCGCGCCACCCGCAGGTAGAGGTCCTGCCAGTCGTCCATCCCCGCCGACTGCGGGTACCAGGTCATCGCCGAGTAGTCCGAGTCGCGGACCGCGATGAACCCGCCCGGCTTCGTCACCCGCAGCATCTCGCGCAGCGCCTGCACCGGATCGCCGACGTGCTGGAGCACCTGGTGGGCGTGGACCACGCAGAACGTGTCGTCCGGGTAGTCCAGGGCGTGCACGTCGGCCACGGCGAAGTCGGTGTTGGCCAGCCCGCGCCCGGCGGCCGTGGCCCGCGCCTGCTCCAGGATCTCAGGCGCGTGGTCGACCCCGGTGACGTGCCCGTCCGGGACCAGTTCCGCCAGGTCGGCGGTGATGGTCCCGGGTCCGCAGCCGATGTCCAGGATCTTCATATGGGGCTTCAGCGACCCGAGCAGGTACGCGGCCGAGTTGGCGGCGGTGCGCCAGGTGTGCGAGCGCAGTACGGACTCGTGGTGTCCGTGCGTGTAGACGGCGGTCTCCCGTGCTTCCGGCATGGCTGTGCCCCTCTTCGTCGGCTCCGCGTACCCGCCCCACCGGGGTTCTCGGCCCGGCGGGGCGACGCCTGTCACGGTACGCGCATGATCCGAATGCTGAGAATGGCGTTTTGACATGTGGACTGACGGTGAGTCAGAGGCGCTGCGCCCAGGCGTGCTTCGGTGTCAGACCCCGTACGGCGAAGGCCGCCCCCGCGCCCAGCGTCGCGCCCACCAGCACATCGCTCGGGAAGTGCACGCCGGTGTACACCCGGGACATGGCCACCGAGAACGCCACCGGCGCCACCACCGCGCCCCACCCCAGTGACTCCAGGGCGACCCCGGTCGCGAACGCCGCCGCCGAGGCGGCGTGCCCCGACGGGAACGACGTGGTGATCGGCTGCCGCTTCAGCTGCCGGACCTGCGGTACGGGGTCCAGCACCGGTCGCGGCCGGCGCACCGACCGCTTGCCCAGGGTGTTGATCGTCAGCGAGGCCAGACCGAGGGAGGCGAGCCCCAGAGCGGCCGCCCGGCGGGCCCGCGGCGTACGGCTCGCCGCCATGACGGCGGCCGTGGCGAACCACAGCACACCGTGGTTGGCGCTCCGGCTCAGCCGCGGCAGCACGGGCTCGGCGCCGGGCCAGTGGCGTTCGGCGGCGAACTCGAACAGGCGCCCGTCGAGGGCGAGCAGCCGATCGCGCAGGACGTGGTGCCCCGGCTTCAGGACGGTGAGGTCGACATCTGGGCTCATGCAGGGATGAGTACCCTGAAGTGGCCGTTCCTGCGCCGGACCGGAACCGCCGTCGAAGGGCCACCGTATGCGTCTGCTCCTCGTCCGCCACGCCGAGACCCCCGCGAACGTCGACTTCCTGCTGGACACCACGGTCCCCGGCCCGGGTCTGACCGCGCTCGGCGAGCGGCAGGCCGCACGGCTGCCCGTGGCCCTCGCCGACGAGGACATCGAGGCCGTCTACGCCTCCACCATGCTCCGCACGCAGCTCACCGCCGGCCCGCTGGCCGCCGCCCGCGGCCTGCCGGTGACCGTGCGCGACGGCATCAGGGAGGTTTCCGCGGGCGAGCTGGAGCTGCTCCCCGGCGAATCGGAGCAGGGCCTGCGCTACATGAGGACCGTGTTCGCCTGGGCGGCCGGCGACACCGGACTGCGGATGCCGGGCGGCGAGAGCGGCGCCGAGGTCCTCGCCCGCTACGACGCCGTGGTCGCCGAGGCGGCGGACCGCGAGGCCGGGACGGTCGCCCTGGTCAGCCACGGCGCGGCGATCCGCCTGTGGACGGCCGCCCGCGCGGACAACGTCGATGTGCCCTTCGCCACCGCCCACCGCCTGGCGAACACCGGCGTGGTGATCCTGGAGGGCAGTCCGGCGGACGGCTGGAAGGCCCTCACCTGGGCCGGTGCGACGGTCACCCCGGCGGGCGAGAGCGGCCCGACGGGCCGGGCGCTGGAGGGGACCGGCTGAGCGCTCCCCGCCCACGAGGTCCGATAAGCATTTGGCCGGTCGGGCGGGAGACCGCAGAATGCCTCTTCATGGGACATCTGGAAGCCGCGCACCTCGAGTACCACCTCCCCGACGGGAGGACGCTGCTCGGCGATGTGTCGTTCCGGGTGGGCGAGGGGGCCGTCGTGGCCCTCGTCGGACCCAACGGCGCGGGCAAGACGACCCTGCTCCGGCTGATCTCCGGGGAGCTGAAGCCGCACGGCGGCACCGTCACCGTCAGTGGCGGCCTGGGCGTGATGCGCCAGTTCGTGGGTTCCGTACGCGACGAGACGACCGTGCGGGACCTCCTCGTGTCGGTCGCGCCGGCCGGGATCCGCGAGGCCGCGCAGGCCGTCGACCGGGCCGAGCACGCCATGATGACCGTCGACGACGAGGCCGCGCAGCTCCAGTACGCGCAGGCGCTCTCGGACTGGGCCGAGGTGCGCGGGTACGAGTCGGAGACCATGTGGGACATGTGCACCACGGCCGCGCTGGGCGTGCCGTACGAGAAGGCACAGTGGCGGCTGGTACGGACGCTGTCCGGCGGTGAGCAGAAGCGGCTGGTGCTGGAGGCGCTGCTGCGCGGCACCGAGGAGGTGCTGCTCCTCGACGAGCCGGACAACTATCTCGACGTGCCCGGCAAGCGCTGGCTGGAGGAGCGGCTGAAGGAGACCCGCAAGACCGTGCTGTTCGTCTCGCACGACCGGGAACTCCTCTCCCGCGCCGCCGAGAAGATCGTGTCCGTCGAGCCCGGGCCCGCCGGTGCCGACGCCTGGGTGCACGGCGGCGGTTTCGCCACCTACCACGAGGCCCGCCGCGAACGCTTCGCCCGCTTCGAGGAACTGCGCAGACGCTGGGACGAGAAGCACGCCCAGCTGAAGAAGCTGGTGCTGAGCCTGCGCCAGGCGGCCTCCATCAGCCATGAGCTGGCCTCCCGCTACCAGGCCGCCCAGACCCGGCTGCGCAAGTTCGAGGAGGTCGGGCCGCCGCCCGAGCCGCCGCGCGAGCAGGACATCACCATGCGGCTGAAGGGCGGACGCACCGGCGTGCGGGCCGTCACCTGCGAGGCGCTCGAACTGACCGGCCTGATGAAGCCCTTCGACCTGGAGGTCTTCTACGGCGAACGGGTCGCCGTCCTCGGCTCCAACGGCTCCGGCAAGTCGCACTTCCTGCGGCTCCTGGCCGGCGAGGACGTGGCGCACACCGGGACGTGGAAGCTCGGTGCGCGAGTCGTGCCCGGGCACTTCGCCCAGACGCACGCCCACCCCGAGCTCCAGGGCCGCACCCTGCTCGACATCCTGTGGAAGGAGCACGCCCAGGACCGCGGCGCCGCCATGTCCCGGCTGCGCCGTTACGAGCTGACGCAGCAGGCCGAGCAGTGCTTCGAGCGGCTCTCCGGCGGCCAGCAGGCCCGCTTCCAGATCCTGCTCCTCGAACTGGCGGGCGTCACGGCCCTGCTCCTGGACGAGCCCACCGACAACCTCGACCTGGAGTCCGCCGAGGCGCTCCAGGAAGGCCTGGAGGCCTTCGAGGGCACCGTCCTGTCGGTCACGCACGACCGCTGGTTCGCCCGCTCCTTCGACCGCTACCTCGTCTTCGGCAGCGACGGCCGGGTACGGGAGACCCCCGAGCCGGTCTGGGACGAGCGCCGGGTGGAACGGGCCCGCTAGCTCCCCGGCACCCGCCCGGCGACGCGGACGGAGGCCCGGGGC
>NZ_VJZD01000248.1 GCF_009377175.1 Streptomyces adustus | reverse complement strand
GGCTACGGGGACGGAGGGGACAACTGCCCTGTCGCGCGGCCCTGTTCAGACGGGGTCTCGTCCTGGAGCGGGGTCGTCGGACGGGAGTGCGCCCAGTGCGGACCCAGGTCGTCCAGGGTCCAGCCGAACGGGTAGGTGCGCGCCCTGGGCGTGCGCGGGAACCGCTCCGGCCGCCCGGGCAGCAGCCTGATCAGCACGGCCCGGACGCGCAGCGCGCGGTGGACGGCGGCCCGTAACCAGCGTGGTTCCGGCTCGAAGCCGAGTGCCTCCAGCAGCGGTTCGTCCAGGACGGCGAGGGCGGTCCGGGAGGCCAGGCGCCGGGCCGGGGCCGGGTACCAGGCGGCCATGATCCGCAGTGTGGCCGCGGCGACCCTGCGGTTGGCGGGGTCGTACGCGAACATCTCGCGCTCGTAGTCGTCGTGCATTCGTTCGAACGCGGCGTAGGTGTCGGGCACGCCGGAGATGCCCATCAGCTCGCCCATCCGCCGGCCCACCAGCGCCAGGCTCTCGGTCTCCTGCTCGCACAGGCGCCGCCAGCCGTACCGGTCGATCCACCGCTTCGGCCCGACCACCGTGGTGGCCAGGACGTAGCGGAAGTCCTCGTCGGCGATCCGGTAACGGCCGTGGATGCGGTTCAGGTGGCGGGCGGCCGCCCGGCCGTGCTCGGAGTCCATCCCCGCGCGGACCATCTCGTACGTGATCAGCACCGTGTCGTCGTACCGCTTCTGACCGGCGCGTTCGAACTCCTGGGTGTGGTCCAGGAGCCGGGAGATGCGCGGGACGCCGTAGTCGCGCAGGAAGGCGATCGACGTCCCGTGGAGATAGTCGCGGGGGAACTCGTAATGGATGATCCACCGGTAGATCCGCTCGAAGTCCTGCTGCGGATCCAGCCGCCGGATGCGGCGGAGCCGGCTGTAGCGGCCCATGGGCGCCTCCAGTGAGTCGATGATACTGAAACTATTGAGTTGTTTCATCGAGCGTCAATACTCCGGACGCAATGGAGGCGCGGAGCGACGGGCGAGTGGGCCGGCTCACCTTTTCGCCCTTGCTCGGGGCGGGGATGTGGCTGCAATGTCACACCGGACTTCAGGCCAAAGAGGACATTTCGGCGGTCGAGGGTGAGGTGAAAAGCCTGGTCGGACGCTTGGTAATGCCGACGTAAAAATACGCAATATCCGATTGCGTCGCCTTGGGGGTCTTTTGACCGAAACTTGGCTTCTTGGGATGGTTGTGGCGTCCAAGGACATTGCCCGAGCGGGACCAGTGCGATCTCCGCCGCGGCAATGTGTGCGCGCCGGTCGGGTGCGCATCCTCACGAGTCGAGTTGCGGAGCACCCACCCATGCCGCTGAACACCCTGCCCGCCACCCAGGGACTGCACCTCGTCGGCGCGTTCGACACCATGCCGGGCGAAGTCGCCGCGCACGAACCGGCAGTCGGGGCCGTGGCCGTCGTCGGCCTCGGTTACGTCGGGCTGCCGACCGCGCTCGGCCTGCTGGCCGCGGGCACCGAGGTGATCGGCCTCGATGTGAGCGCCGATCGGCTCGCCGACATCCGCAGCGGCGAAGTCGACCTGCTGCCCAGCGACCTGGAGCGACTGGAGCGCTTCAACGGTGATCCGCGCTTCACCCTCACCGACGACCCGGCCGCGCTCGCCGGCGCCCGGACCGTGCTGGTGTGCGTGCCGACCCCGGTGGACCGGCATCTCGCCCCCGACCTGCGGGCGCTGACCGCCGCGGCGGCGACCGTGGTCGAGCACGCCGTCCCCGGCCAGCTGCTGATGCTGACCTCGACCACCTATGTCGGCACCACCCGCGACCTGCTGACCGAACCGCTGACCGAGCGCGGCTTCACCGTTGGCGAGGACATCTTCGTGGCCTTCTCGCCGGAGCGGATCGACCCCGGCAACGCCAAGCACACCCAGGACACCACCCCGCGCGTGGTCGGCGGCGCCGGCGCCGAGACCATGGACCGGGCCGTGGCCGTGCTCTCGCGCACCGCCTCCTCGGTGTACGCGCTGCCCTCGCCCGAGGCGGCCGAGATGACCAAGCTGTGGGAGAACACCTTCCGCGCGGTCAACATCGCCCTGGCCAACGAGTTCGCCGACAACTGCCGCGTCCTGGGCCTGGACCCGATCCCGGTGATCGAGGCCGCCGCGACCAAGCCGTTCGGCTTCATGCCCTTCTACCCCGGCCCGGGCGTCGGCGGGCACTGCATCCCCTGCGACCCGCACTACCTGCTCTGGCAGCTGCGCGCCGAGCGCGTCACCTCGCCGCTGGTCGAGGCCGCGATGAACGGCATCGCCGGCCGCCCCCACCACGTGGTGCGCCGGGTGCGCGAGGCACTGGGCGAGCGCGGCAGGCCGCTGACCGGCGCCCGGATCCTGATCGTCGGCATGGCCTACAAGCCCGGCGTCGAGGACCTGCGGGAATCGCCCGCGCTGGAGATCTTCGAGGAGCTCGTCCACGAGGGCGCCCAGGTCCGCTTCACCGACTCGATGGTGCGCGCCGCCCGGGTGGCCGGCGGGATCCAGGAGAGCCTGATCGCCCCGCAGGACCACGAGTGGGACCTGGTGCTGGTGCACACCGTGCACCCGAACGCCGACCTGGCCTGGCTGAGCGACCGCGACGGCGTCCTGGACGCGACCTACCGACTGGACGGAGTCGAGGGCAAGGAGACCCTGTGACCGACCGGCAGGTGCCGGAGGCCGCGGACGCGACTCCCGAGGAGTCCCGGGCAGCGATGCCCGGGACACCGGGGGGCGGCATACCGGGGCAGGCGACTCCGGCCGAATCCCCTGACACGACCGCCGAACGGCAGACCCAACCGGCCTTCCGCAAGTTCGTCGCCTCCTGCGGACTGATCCTGCCGAACCCGCACCCCAAGGCGACCGTGCCGCTGCCGCCGGTCCGTTCGTCCGCCGTGTGGGGCCGGCCACCGGGCCGGCTCACCCGCTGGACCAACGGGATGCAGACCGACGTGCGCTTCGCGGTGCGGCGGGTGCTGGCCATGTTCTGCCTGCTGCCGCTGGGACTGATCCTGGCCCGCGAGTTCCCGATGATCCCGGATCGGCCGCTGGTCATCGGCTACGGCATCACGGTGCTGGTGGGCACCATCGCCATGTTGCAGATCGCGTACAGCCGCTACGACGACCCGGCGGAACGCACCCTGCGCAAGCGCCCGAAGGACCTCGCCGACTTCCCGTCGCTGCCGCCCGTGCCGAAGGTGACCTTCCTGCTCGCGGTCAAGGACGAGGCCGAGTACATCGAACGGTGCGTCCGCTCGATGGTGGCCAGCGACTACCCGAACCTGGAGGTCCTCGTGATCGACGACCTCTCCGAGGACGGGACCCGGGAGATCCTGGAGGAGCTGGCGGAAGAGCTCGACATCACCCTGCTCAAGCTGGAGAAGAACCTCGGCAAGAAGCACGCGCTCGTCAAGGGCGCGAGCATCGCCACCGGTGATGTGCTGGCGTTCACCGACTCCGACTGCATCCTGGCGCCCGACGCGCTGCGCCGCTGTGTGCAGGCCCTGGTCGACCACCCCGAACTGGGTGCGGTCAGCGGTCACTGCCGGGCGCTCAACGTGGACGAGACGCTGTTCACCAGGGCTCAGGACGTCTGGTACGAGGGGCAGTTCCGGGTGGCCAAGGCCGCCGAGTCCACCTTCGGATCGGTCACCTGCGTCTCCGGTCCGCTGGCGGTGTTCCGCCGCGACGCGGTGTACAACTACTTCCCGGCGTGGGCCGGCGACCGCTTCCTGGGCGCCCCCTTCCGGTTCGCGACCGACCGTCAGCTCACCGGCTACGTGCTGGGACAGCTGTGGGTCGGCAAGAAGCTGAAGAAGCAGTACGCCGACTCCCCGTTCGTCACCGCGCAGGACTACCCCGAGCGCAAGTGGCGCATCGGCTACGTCCGGTCGGCCAAGGTGTGGACCAACGTGCCCGAGCACTTCAGGCCGTTCATGAAGCAGCAGATCCGCTGGAAGAAGAGCTTCATCCGCAACACCTGCTTCACCGGCACCTTCATGTGGCGGCGCGGGGTCGGTCCGGCGTGCCTGTACTACGGCCATGTGCTGTGGGTGCTGGCCGCGCCGTTCATGGCGGTACGGCACATGGTCTGGGCGCCGATGCAGGGCGGCATCTTCGTGAGCGTGCTGTACCTGAGCGGAGTGGTGCTCAAGGGCAGCATCTGGGGTCTGGCGTTCAAGATCGAGAACCCTGGTGACACCCGCTGGCGTTACCGCCCGCTGATGAGTCTGCTGTCGGCCCTGCTGCTGTCCTGGTTGTTGCCGTACTCCCTCGCGACCATCCGTCGCGGTGTCTGGTCGAGGACTCGGTGATGAAGGAATTTCTTCGGCGCAGATCAGTCCGGGTGATCACTGATGTGCTGGCCATCGCGGTGGTGAGCTGCATCTATCTGATCGTTCTGTCGCGAGGGAGCGCGCTCTCATGGTTCTGAAGCGCAAACGGCGCCAACCTGTCGACTCCGTCGTGCACGACCACGGCTTCGGTCCGGAACCCTGTTTCCGCATCGGCTACGCCGAGACGTCCGGCAACGACCGCAGCCGGGGCCGCCGTCACGGCTGGGGCCGGGGCGGCACCCAGTGGCCCGTCCGCATCCTGCTCGGCGCACTCACCCTCTCCGTGGTGGTGGCGTCCGGCGCCGCGGGCATCGAGCGCTATCTCTACCTGAAGTACGTCGCCCCGCAGGCACCACTGGTCCGGGCGAAGATCTCGTCCGCGGACATCCGGTCCTGGGAGGAACAGGGCCGAGGGCTGCCGTTCCGCGCTCCGCCCGTGGTGCTGACGTTCCACGACGTCAACAAGAACAACACGAGCCCCTACGCGCTCACCCCGGAGGCGTTCGACGCCCAGCTGACCGCGCTGGAGAAGGCCGGCTACCGCACCCTGACCGCGAAGCAGTTCAACCACTACATGAACGGCGGCGCGATACCGCGGCGTTCGGTGCTGATCACCTTCGACGACGGCACCGGCGGACTGTGGAAGTACGCCGACCGCATCCTGGCCAAGCACCGGATGCACGGCACGATCTTCGCGATCACCGGGTCGATGGACAAGCACCGCCCCTACTACCTGACCTGGCGCGAGATCGAGCGGATGTACAAGTCGGGCCGCTGGGACTTCCAGAGCCACACGCGTGCCATGCACGGCCGTGAGCCGGTGGACGCCGTGGGGACCGAGGGCGCGGCGCTGGCGAACCGCCTCTGGCTGCCGGCCGAGCACCGGCGGGAGACCGAGGCCGAGTACCAGGCCCGGGTGCGCCACGACCTCCAGGGCTCCATCGACGACATCGTCAACCACGGCATGCCGGCCCCCCGGATGTTCGCCGTCCCCTTCTCCGCCGGACCGGATCAGGAGAACATCGGCTCCCAGGACATCCAGGAGCTGAAGGCACTACAGGGCCAGCGACTGCTCAACGGGTTCTTTCCCCTCGTCATGACGGACCACTCCAGCATTCCGCTCACCGCCAGCCGGCGGGCGGCGGCGGCGGGGACCGTGCAGCGCGTGGAGGTCTTCGCCAAGACCACTCCCGACGAGATGCTGAGCAACGTCGCACGGATGGTCCAGGTCGCGCCCGACATGGACCGGCCGCTGTACGACGTGGAGAACTGGGAAGGACGCCAGAGCCACACCGGGTTCGACGTCTTCCTGGGCGAGCCCGCACCGCCGGGCGCGCCCCGGTACGCCAAGGCCGACTACCGGCCGAAGAGCAGCGTGGACTGGACGGACTACCGCACCACCGCGATCATCGGGCGGCTGGGCAACGGCACCAACCAGGCGGCCCTGGGTGTGCGGACCAACAGCGTGGAGCCGGTGACCGTGGTCGTCACCCAGAACCGGGCGGTCCTGCTGGTCGACGGTTACGAGGTGGCTTCGCGGGCGCTGGACAAGGCGTCCGAGCACACCGTGACCATCGAGGTCCGACGCCAGGCCACCGCGGTCGTCATCGACGGCCGCGTGAAGATGAACCACACCTCGGACCGCGAGGCCGCCACTCTCTCCGGCGGTATCACCATCCGTTCCGGTATCAACCACGAAGGCGACCAGTGGCCGGCCTTCCAGGCACTCACCATCTCGCCGCGTGACGCCACCAAGAACCTCGGCTGAGTCGACGGCCGTCCGCCGTCGCGACACGCAATGACGCGAATCATCCGCACAGAGGGAAGAGTCCAGTGACCATACATGCCAGCCGCGGTCCCATCGTGACGAGGCGCCTTGCCGTGCTCGGGGCGCTGGCTGCCGCCGGTGCCCTCGTCCTGACCGGTTGCGGCGGCGGGAGCGACAAGAGCGCTCCCCGGACGGACACGGAGCGGGAAGCGCTGCACGACATGCTGCCGGACGCGGTGAAGAAGTCCGGTGTCATCACGGTCGGCTCCGAGATGGCCTACCCGCCGATGGAGTTCGTCCGGAACGGCAAGCCGGCCGGGATCGACCCCGACCTGGCCGCCGCACTGGGCAACGAGCTGGGAGTGAGGTTCCAGTTCGACAACGGCACGTTCGACACCCTGCTCGGCGCTCAGCAGAGCAAGCGCTACGACGTCGTGATGTCCGCGCTGAGCGACACCAGTGACCGCCAGGAGGGGATCGAGCCCGCCTCCGGGATGAGGACGGGTGAGGGGGTCGACTTCGTCGACTACCTCGTCTCGGGCTCCTCGATCCTGGTGCGGAAGGGCAACCCGGACCACATCGAGACGCTGGCGAACCTGTGCGGCAAGAACGTGGCCGTGCAGAGCGGCAGTACCACGTACGACCTGCTCCAGGGCCAGGCGTGCGACGATCCGATGAAGATCGAGACCGTGGCGAGCTACAGCGACGCGCAGGACCATCTCAAGGCCGGCGACGTGGCCGCCGCCGTCGCCGACTTCCCGGTGTCCGCGTACGCGGCGAAGACCTCGGGCGGCGGCGAGGACTTCGAGCTGGCCGGCGAGCAGATCGATCCCGGCCCCTACGGCATCGCGGTGCTGAAGTCGAACACCGAGCTGCGGGACGCGCTCAGGGCGGCGCTGAACGCCACCATCCAGAACGGCACCTACGAGAAGGTCCTGACCAAGTGGAACGTCACCGACGGTGCGATGAGCGAGGGCGCGATCAACGGCGGCTCGTGAGACAGCCGTGGCTGCGCCGGCCGGCCGGGAGCGGCGTCCCGGCCGGGGAGACCCGGTCGGGATGCCGCTTGCCGGGCCTCTAGAAGAAGCCCAGCTTCTTCGGCGAGTACGACACCAGCAGGTTCTTGGTCTGCTGGTAGTGCTCCAGCATCATCTTGTGGGTCTCACGGCCGATCCCGGACTGCTTGTAGCCGCCGAAGGCGGCGTGCGCGGGGTAGGCGTGGTAGCAGTTCGTCCACACCCGGCCCGCCTGGATCGCCCGGCCCGCGCGGTACGCCGTGTTGATGTCGCGCGTCCACACACCGGCCCCGAGACCGTACAGCGTGTCGTTGGCGATCTTGATGGCGTCGTCGAAGTCGTCGAACGAGGCCACCGACACCACCGGACCGAAGATCTCCTCCTGGAAGATCCGCATCCGGTTGTCGCCCTCGAAGATCGTCGGACGGACGTAGTAGCCCCCCTTCAGGTCACCGTCGTAGTCGGCGCGCTCGCCGCCGGTGAGGATCTTGGCGCCCTCCTGCCGGCCGATGTCGATGTACGACAGGATCTTGGTGAGCTGGTCGTTGGACGCCTGGGCGCCGATCATCGTGTCGGTGTCCAGCGGGTGACCGGGCTTGATCGACTCGGTGCGGGCGACGGCCGCCTCCAGGAAGTCGCCGTAGTTGCCGCGCTGGATCAGCCCACGGGACGGACAAGTGCACACCTCGCCCTGGTTCAGCGCGAACATGGTGAAGCCTTCGAGCGCCTTGTCCCGAAGCTCGTCGTCCTTGTCCCACACGTCGTCGAAGAAGATGTTGGGCGACTTGCCGCCGAGCTCCAGGGTGACCGGCTTGAGGTTCTCCGAGGCGTACTGCATGATCAGCCGCCCCGTCGAGGTCTCCCCGGTGAAGGCGATCTTCGCCACCCGCGGGCTCGACGCGAGCGGCTTGCCCGCCTCCTCGCCGAAGCCGTTGACGATGTTCACCACACCCGGCGGCAGCAGGTCGGCGACCAGGCTCATCCAGTAGTGGATGGAGACCGGGGTCTGTTCCGCGGGCTTGAGAACGACCGCGTTGCCTGCCGCAAGGGCGGGGGCGAGCTTCCAGGTGGCCATCAGGATGGGGAAGTTCCACGGGATGATCTGCGCGACCACGCCGAGCGGCTCGTGGAAGTGGTACGCCACCGTGTCGTCGTCGACCTCGCTCAGCGCCCCCTCCTGGGCGCGGATCGCGCCCGCGAAGTACCGGAAGTGGTCGATGGCCAGCGGGATGTCCGCCGCCAGCGTCTCCCGGACCGGCTTGCCGTTCTCCCAGCTCTCGGCGACCGCCAGCTGCTCCAGGTTCGCCTCCATCCGGTCGGCGATCTTCAGCAGGACGTCGGAGCGCTCCGTCGCCGACAGCCGGCCCCAGCCCGGCGCGGCCGCGTGCGCCGCGTCGAGCGCCCGTTCCACGTCCTCCGCCGTGCCCCGCGCGACCTCGGTGAACGGCTCACCGTTCACCGGGCTCGGGTTGTCGAAGTACTGTCCTCGGGCCGGCGGCACATACGCGCCGCCGATGAAGTGGTCGTAGCGCGACTGGTAGGAGACGATCGCGCCTTCGGTGCCCGGCGCCGCGTAACGAGTCATGCCGGTCGGCCTCCTTCACTTGCACTGCCCGCCGTTGGGCAGCTTCCGGCGCGAGGCTAGGCGTGCGGACGTTGCGAGCACGTTGCGTCCTTGTCGTACGGCCCTCGCTCAGCGCCCCGACGGCCGTGCGGGCGCCGCCAGTTCGGCCTCCAGCGCGGACAGCCGGGCCCGCACCGCCGCCGTCGGACGTACCGCGGCGAGCGCCCGCCAGACGTCGAGATCCTCCTCGCCCCACGGCGCGTGCGCCCAGTCCGCCAGCAGATCGGGATCGCTGCGGGCGATCAGCGCCGCCCGCAGGCCGTCGGCGAGGCGCCGGCGCAGCCGCACCACCGCCGGGGCCATCGACCCGGGCAGCAGCGGTCCGGTGTACGCCGCCACGGCCGCCGTGATCGCACCGGTCTCCAGCCGTCGTTCGACGGCGTCGACATCGGACTCCACCGGGACGGTCAGCCGGTAGGGGCGCGAGGCCAGCAGCCCGGGGCCCAGGAAGCCGCGCAGCCTGGCCAGTTCGGCGCGCAACGTCACCGGTGTCACCGCCTCGCTCTCGTACAGCGCGCACAGCAGCTCGTCGCCGGTCAGCCCCTCCGGGTGCCGGGCCAGCAGCACCAGGATCTCGCTGTGCCTGCGGCTCAGCCGCACCTTGCGGCCGCCGGCGAACAGCCGTGCCTCGTCGTGCCCCAGCGCGGTCAGTTCGGCGGTGTCCTCGGCCGGTTGCTCGGCGGTGAGCAGCGCCAGCTGGGACTCGGCGGCGCGCGCGACGGCCTGGACGAACCCGAGGCTGTGCGGATGCGCGAGCCCGTCCCCGCCGGTGATGTCCACGGCACCGAGCAGCTTTCCCGTGCGCGGATCGTGCACCGGGGCCGCCGCGCAGGTCCAGGGCTGCGCCCGGCGGCTGAAGTGCTCGGCGGAGAAGACCTGCACCGGCCGGTCCACGGCGACGGCCGTGCCCGGCGCGTTCGTCCCGACCGCCGTCTCCGCCCAACGGGCACCCGGGACGAAGTTCATCCGTCCGGCCTGCCGCCGGGTCGCCGGGTCGCCCTCGACCCACAGCAGCCTGCCCTGCGCGTCGCACACCGCCAGCAGATGCCTGCCGTCGGCGGCGAACGTGCCCATCAGTTCGCGGAACAGCGGCATCACCCGGGCCAGCGGATGCTCGGCACGGTAGGCGCCGAGTTCACCGTCCATGAGCTCCACGCTCGCGGTGCCGTCGGGCCCGACCCCGGCCCGCGCCGAACGGCGCCAGGAGTCCGCCACCACGGCACGCACCGGCCGTCCCACCGTGCCCGCCTCGGTGAACGTGTCGTGCGCGCGGCGCAGCAGCTCCGCGCGCGCGACGGGGTCGGCCCCCGGTTCCAGGGCAACCCAGGGATCGGTCAACTCGGCCTCCCGGAGACATGCGGTGCACACAGTGCGGCTGAGGACATCGTCACTCCGGGTGTGCACGCCGACAACCGTTTCGACGCCGGCGACCCGGGGGACGCGGCTCCGGCACGCCCACGGGACGGGCCGCCCGGTCGGTCAGGCGAAGTTGACGAGCCTGATGTAGCGGGTCCAGTCCCAGTTCGGGCCGGGGTCGGTGTGGTCCGAACCCGGTACCTCGTGGTGCCCGATGATGTGGGCGCGGTCCTTGGGGATGCCGTACGCGGTGCAGACCGCGGCCGTGAGCCGGGCCGACGCCTCGTACAGGGCGTTCGTGAAGGAGGCGGGCCGGTCCACCCAGCCCTCGTGCTCGATGCCGATGCTGCGGGTGTTGTACTCCCAGTTGCCCGCGTGCCAGGCCACGTCGTGCTCACGGACGCACTGGGCCACGTGCCCGTCGGCGGATCGGACGACGTAGTGCGCGGACACCTGCTTGGCCGGGTTCCGGAAGATGTCGAGGGCGTCGAGGTAGGTCTCCTGGGTGACATGGATGATCACGCGGTCGAGGGGATAGGACGTGGGACGGTTCGACGCCGTGTAGTTGGCGATGCTCGCCGGCTGCCACTCGGCGAGCGGGTAGTCGACCGCCTGGGCCCGCGCACCGGCCCGGGTGGCGGGAAGCAGGGTGTAGGGGACGGCGGCGAGGGCGGCTCCCTGGAGCAGCCTCCGCCTGCTGGGCAGTGGTCTTGCCCGTTCCATGCTGTGTCGCCTTTCGGTGGGGGGAAGGGCCGACGGCGAAGCCGCGGCGTCGTCAGAGCCGGAGGCCCGACGCGCTCTCCCGCAGCCGCGCGTGCAACCCGCGGTGAGTCTCGCGCCTCGGCAGCCATTCCTTGCGGAGCTTGGCCACACACGTGTAGTTGGTGTCGCAAACGTTGGCCAACGGTGATTCGACGGCCTGGGTCGCGAACTGGTACGCGTCCAGCTCGCCGAATCCGTAGTCCCGCACCAGCCACTGCACCAGGTCGAGCTGGGAGATCCGGAACGCGTCCTCCAGCGGGCGGGCGGAGCCGGTCGAGATGATGTGCGTGTCCGACTCGATGCGTGGCCACGGCGTGGCGATCCCCTTGAGCAACTCGACGATCACCACGGTGTTCATGGCGCACTCCACCGCGACCCCGCAGGTCTCCCCCTCGCCCTGCCGGGCGTGCCCGTCGCCCAGACTGAGCAGGGCGCCCTCGACGTTCACCCCTAGGTAGCAGGTGACGCCCGCGCGCATCTCGGGCGTGTCCATGTTCCCGCCGTGGGCGTCGGGCACCAGGGCCGAACGCACCTCCAGGTTGGCGGGGGCGACACCCACGGTGCCGTGCATGGGGTCGAGGGGCAGTTCGATCTCGATATCGCTGTCGTGCGCACGGAACAACGCGGTCCCGCGGGTCCGGTCGAGCGGCCAGATCCAGACGGTCTCCGGCAACGGTGGTTGCAGCGTGGCCGTGGTGTGCGTCGAGGTCAGCGCGCCGAACAACGGGACCGTCGTCGAGGCCGCCCAGTCCCGGACCGGCTCGATCGACACGAAGTGCACCGCGACCGTGTCCCCCGGTTCGGCGCCCTCCACATGGAAGGGGCCGGTCTGCGGATTGAGGAACGGGAACTCGCACACCTCGGACACCAGGTCCTTCTCGGACCGCACCCGTCCGGCGAAGCAGTCCTCCGTGTAGAGGTCGAGGACCGTCCCGGGCGCGATCCGGGCCACCGGCGGGGCGCCGCCGAACGTCCAGGCGTACGCGTCCGGTTCGGGCCGTACGGTCAGGATGCGGGGGTCGCTCATCGCTGCACTGCTCCGTTCTGCGCCGGGGTGGCGGGCTCGGTCTCGTCGAGATGGACACGCGCGGTCTCGGATATGCGCTCGGGATGGCGCCGCACGAGCACCAGCAGCACCACGGCCCCGGCCGCCATCCACCCGCCGACGACGGGACCCGCGTACGACACCGGGGCGGTCAGCGGGGTCACGAAGTCGAAGACCGGCAGTCCCGCCGCGGTCAGCAGGGCCGGTACGAACGCGGCGATGCCCAGCAGCGGGAACAACAGGTGCCGCACCGGCTTCAGCGCCGGGCGCCCGCGGCGCAGGAAGTAGCCCGCGCAGGCGAGGTTCACCACGATGTACACCCCGATCACGACCGTGACGATCACCGTGGCCAGCAGCAGGAACGCCGTCACCGGGTCATAGGCGAATCCCAGGCCCAGTACGGCGCCGACCGCCACGACGGCCTGCACGGCGACACCGGCCACGGGGGAGCGGTGCCGGGGGTGCAGCGTGGCGAGCACCCGGGGAAGCACACGGATGCGGGCCAGGGCGAACGCCGTGCGGGTGGAGACGTTGGCGCACGCGTTGGCGTTGGCGATCGTGGAGTTGACCACGGCGAGGAACACCAGGACCCAGAAGAGGCCGAACGACGCTCTCGCCACCCCCTCCCAGGACGCGGCACCGGAGGCCCCGAACTCCCCGAACCGGTCGGGGCCGAAGTACACCGTCATGGCGTACGTCGTGACCACGTAGAACACCCCGATCGCCAGGGCCGCGCCGAGCACCGCGCGGTGCATCGTGCGGCGTGGGTCCCGGGTCTCCTCGGCCAGGGGAGCCGCTGCCTCGAACCCGGCGAAGGCCAGCACCGTGTAGACCGAACCGGCGAACACCCCGCCCACACCGCCGTAGCCGTCGGCCGTGTGGGACGTGCCGAACACCGACAGGGTGTTGTCGGCGCCGGCCTTGCCGATCAGCCAGGCGGCGAACACCACGAAGACCAGGACCTCGAAGACGCCGAGCACCGTGCCGAAGCGGGCCGAGGCGCGTACCCCCAGGTATCCGGTCACCGTGATGACGGCGGCGCCCGCCAGCGACCACGGCCACCACAGGTCGGCCGGATACGAGGACCACTCCTGGTGCAGTGTGCCCGCCGTGGTGAAGCCGAGCTGGAGCAGCAGCAACGGCGGGACCAAGGCCTCCACGAACACGTAGCCCCAGCCGACCAGGAAACCGACGGCCGGGCGCAGGCCCTGCGCCGCGTAGGTGGCCACCGAGCCCGCGGCCGGCAACTCCCGGGCCAGCTCCGCCACACAGGAGGCGGTGAACAGACAGGCCACCAGCGCGACCAGGACGGACAACGGCAGGCTGCCGCCCGCGAAGGCCGCTCCCGACGGAATGGACGCGGCGACCGCGGCGGCCGGGGCCATGGCGGTGACGCTCTGGAAGAGGACCTCGCGCAGGCCGACGGCGTCGCGCCGCAGGCCGACAGCGGCTGGTGGCTGAGCTGACGATTCCCCCGACATGTGTGCATCCCCCGTCCACCCGACAGAGCGCCGTCGTCTCGACGCGACGGCTGCGCCTCACGTGAATCACGGTACGGCGCCCACGGGTCGGGCAGAAGAGCCCGACGGGCTTCCGTGGACGGCGGCGACGTTGTGGACAACTCGGCCACACGAACGGGTGAGTTCGCCGACCGGAACGCGTGGGGCTCGACCGCGGGCCGGGGCTCGGCCGGGGGCGTGGGG
>NZ_VJZD01000247.1 GCF_009377175.1 Streptomyces adustus | reverse complement strand
GGTCGGGGGCGGGGTTATCGGATCGTGCCCGTGGTCGGGTGGTCCTGGTCGGGATGGTGGTCAGGGCCGGCTGCTGCCGTGGCTGTACGGGGCGCCGGAGGGGCCGGCGCCTGGTACGGGAGGTGGCGGGCGTGGCGTTGAATCTGGAGGCGGCGGTCGGGGACCGGCTGGCGCTGGCTGTCGTGGCGCAGTACCGGCTGGTGACTACGGAGCAGCTGCATTTGTTGACTGCGGCGAGGGTGCGGATTGAGCAGACGCGGCGGCGGTTGATGAAGTTGCGGGAGGAGGGGCTAGTTGAGCGGGTGACGCTGCCTCAGGCGGGGCGGCGACGGGTCTGGTTCGCGACGGCGTACGGGGTGCAGGTCGCTTCCGAGTGGCCCGAGCTCCGTGATTTCGCTGCGCCGCGGTTGCTCGCCGATCCCACGGCGGCGCGGCTGCGGGTGGCCCACGCCCTGACGGTGAGCGAGGTGGGCCTGTCGTTCGTGCAGGATGCCCGCGCCCGCGGCGACATCTGCCGGCCGCTGGACTGGATACCGGAGGTCCACCACCCCCTCGGGGGCGGGGAGGCAGTCATCCCCGACGCTGTGCTGTTCTACCGCGCCGGCAGTGGGTCGATGCTGCGGGCGTTCGTCGAGGTCGACCGGGCAACCATGGGCCCGGAACGGCTCGCAGCGAAACTCACCGCATACGCCCGCCTGCACGCCTACATCCCCATGGCGCCGCCCGGCCGGCATCGGCAGGCTGGCGGGGTGCAGACGGAGCCGGACTGGCGGCAGCGCTACCCGCTCTTCCCGCGGCTGCTGTTCGCCCTGGACGGCACCGGAGCGGCCGGCGTCGACCACCGGATCAGTGCCCTGCACGCTGCCGCCAGAGAACTGGCAGTGGGAGCGCTGCTCCGCGAGGTGCCCGTGCTGGCCGTTTCGATGACCGATCTGCTGCAGCGCGGGCCGTCCGCGCCCGTGTGGCGGCCCGTCCAGGACCCCGCGCAACGAGTGGACTGGACGTCCAGGCCCGTCCAGCATGCGGCAGCCCAGCCGGTCGCACAGAAGCCGACCACGCCCCGCCCGTGGCCCCCGCAGCCCTGACCATGGGCCCGTGGTTGGGAGGTGATGGGCACAAGACCCAAGCCTCAACTCACTCTGAAGCGATCGGTAACCGGGGCCAGCGTCGGGCACGGGCGATGAGTACGGCCACGTCGTCGTGGTCGTCCGGATCGCGCAGTGCGTCCAGGAGCCGGTCGCAGGTTTCTTCCGAGGATCGGTCGGGTCTGTGGAGCAGTTGGAGGAGGAGGTCCAGGCGCTCGTCGATGGCGTGGTGGCGGGTCTCGACCAAGCCATCGGTGTAGAGGACCAGTTGGTCGCCGGGGGCCAGGCCGAAGGTGGTGACTTCGAAGGCGACACCGCCGACCCCGAGGGGTGCGCCGGTGGGCAGAGCGAGCAGTTCGGGGGGCTCGCCCGCGCGCATCAGCACGGGGGGCAGGTGACCGGCGACAGCGATGTGGCACAGGGCGCGGTGCGGGTCGTAGACGGTGTAGGCGCAGGTGGCGTACTGCTCCAGATCTGCGGTGATCTTGTCGAGGTGGTGCAGTACCTCGGTGGGTGGGAGGTCGAGGTTGGCCAGGGTGGTGGTGGCGGTGCGCAGGCGTCCCATGGTGGTGGCGGCGCTGATGCCGCTGCCCATCACGTCGCCCACGACCAGTGCAGTCTTGTCGTCCACTAGGGGGATGACGTCGAACCAGTCGCCACCGACTTCGATGGTCGTTCCGGCGGGCCGATATCGGGAGGCGATCTCCAGGCCCGCCTGTTGCGGTGGGAGGTCTGGCAGCAGGCTTCGCTGGAGGGTCACAGCGATGTTGCGTGCGCCTTGGTACAGACGGGCGTTGTCGATGCGCAGCGCGGCTCGATCGGCCAGCTCACCGGCCAGGGTGAGGTCGTCGTGGTCGAAGGGCACCGAGTTGCGGGCGCGGGTGAGGCCCAGGGTGCCGAGCACCTCGCCGCGGGCGGTCAGGGGCGTCACGAGATAGCTGTGGACGCCGGCGCGGGCCAGGATGGCGGCGGCTTCGGCGTCGCGGGCGATGCGGGCCAGGTCCCGCTGGCCGACGTGGGTTATCAGAATGGGGCGTCCGGTCCGTGCACATTGAGTGGCCAGGCGCTGCGCGCTGTAGCTGGCGAGGTGGCCGGGAGGGTCGGCGGCGCGGACGGCCTCGGTCGGGTACGCGGCCTTCACGGCGAGGGCACGGAAGAGTGCCCGGCCGGCGCCGGGCCCCGTTGGATGGCGGTCGTCCAGGACGCAATCCAGGATGTCCACCGCCGCCACGTCGGCGAGCTCGGGGACGGCGACGTCGGCCAGCTCTCGGGCGGTCTGTTCCACGTCCAAGGTGGTGCCGATACGGGCGGAGCCGTCGGCGATCAAGGCCAAGCGCTGCCGGGCGCGGTGCCGATCGGTGACATCCACCAACAGGATGGCTACCCCGAGTACCCGACCGCTGGGACCGTCGAGTCGGTAGAAGGAGACCGACCAGGCGTGATCGTTGTCGGGGTCGGCGGGAGTGTGTCCCACGCTCTGCTGATCGATCAGGGGCTTTCCGGACGTGAGGACCTGCCGCAGCGCAGCCTCGATCGCATCGACATCCAGGAACGGCAGGGCCTCGCGGACTGGTCGCCCGAGGTGGTCTTCGGCTGGGACACCGTTGATCTGCGCGAGCGCAGGGTTGACGGCCACGTAGCGCAGGTCGGTGTCCAAGACGGCCAGCCCGATCGGGGACTGCGATACCAGCCGGGTGGACAGAGCCACGTCCCGTTCCACCTGGCGCAGGATTGCCTCGTTGGTGGCGATGCCCAGGGCGTAGAAGTCACCCCGGTCGTCCAGCAGCCGCATGTTGCGGAACTCCACCAGCCGGGTACTGCCGTCCTTGTGCCGGACGGGGAAGGCGCCGGCCCACCCCTGGCCCGTCCGCATGACCTCGGTGAACAGCCTGATCATCAGGTCCAGGTGTTGCTCATGGACCAGCAGCCGTGCCGCGTACCGGCCCAGCGCCTCCTGCGCGGTGTAGCCGAACAGTTCCTCGGCCTGCGGGCTCCACAGCACGATCCGCCCTTCGGCATCCAGCAGCACCGCCGCGACACTCAGCAGATCCAGCAACCCACTGCGCTGCGGCGGCCCGGCGCCAGCCTGGTCACCCTCGCCCCCGAAGAGGTCGGCTGTCCTCATCCCAGGCACTCCCTCCGCCCGCCCGGGGCGACGCGCGGCCCCGGTGCGTTCAGGCTGCGGCGTGTCCCATAGACCTCGCGGTGCTTCCATGGTCCCCCGGATTCGGGCAGCCGCCAGGTCGCGCTAGGCGGCCACTGCTCTGCGCGCGATGTGTGCGAGCCTGGCAACGGGCGAAGCCTGGCGCCCACGACTGGACGGTGAGGACGCGATGCGGGAGACGTACCACGAGGAACTGGCCTCGATCAGTGATGGCCTGGTGGAGATGGCGAACCTGGTCGGCTCGGCCATCGGCCTGGCCACGACCGCTCTCCTCGATGCCGACCTCCAGCTTGCCCAGAGCGTGATCTCAGCCGACGAAAAGGTCGATGACCTCCAGCGTGACCTGGAGAATCGAGCGATCACGGTGCTGGCACGGCAGCAGCCGGTAGCTACGGATCTGCGGCTCGTGGTGACCTCGCTGCGCATGAGCGCGGACCTGGAGCGCTCTGGTGACCTGGCCCAGCATGTGGCCAAGCTGGCCCGCATGCGCTATCCCGACCGGGCGGTGCCACGCGATCTACGCCGAACGGTCCTGGAGATGGGTCAGCTCTCGCAGCGCCTGATGGCGCAGGCCGCCGAAGTGATCCTCACCCAGGACGTCGATGCCGCGCTCCAGCTGGAGAAGGACGACGACCGCATGGACGAGTTGCACCGCACGATCTTCCAGCACCTCATGGACGACCAGTGGCAGCACGGCGTGGAAACCGCCGTGGACGTCACACTCGTCGGCCGCTACTACGAGCGGTTCGCCGACCACGCGGTCTCAGTGGCCCAGCGCGTGGTCTACCTGGTCACGGGCGAACACGCAGACGAGCTGATCCCCGACACGCCTGCATGACGCCCATCAGGCTCGGCGAGGGTGCCCGCTTGGCCAGTCCGTAGCGGTCGCCCACTCGGCGGGCGTCGTATTGGCAGGCCGTGCCCCGGCCGTCAGCATGGGCGCATGGTGGAACACACGACAGTCGTGCACACCCTCACCCGGAACAGAACCCACCGGGGAGGATGGATCGAGCACGACCCGACCGGACACGCAGTGGTGTGCTGTGCCTGCGGCCTCGACAGCGGCAGCGTGCCGGAAACACAGGCAGTGCAGATTGCCGATGAGCACCGCCGGACGGCCGCAGAAGCCCGCGCATAAGACGTCGTCTCCTTTGGTGAGTCTGCGGTAGCAGATGAGGGTGCAGGCAATGCTGGTAAAGGCCAGGAAGTGCTCGGCTTTGCGCTGGCAGCGGCGGTGCAGTCTGCGGCATCCGGCGAGCCAGGACATCGTGCGTTCGATGGTCCAGCGGTGGCGTCCCAGCCGGGCCGAGGACTCGATGCCTTTGCGGGCGATGCGATGGCGGATGCCTCGGCCGCGTAACCATCGCCGCAGGTGGTCGTAGTCGTACCCCTTGTCGGCGTGGAGCTTGCCCGGTCTACGCCTGCGGGGTCCGCGCCGGGAGCGGATCGGCGGTATCCCCTTCACCAGCGGCATCAGCGCCTGGCTGTCGTGGAGGTTCGCTCCCGAGATCCCCACAGCGCATGCCCTGCCGCATGAAGGGCCAGCACTCACGTGCTGGCCCTTCATCGTGCTCCTCGGCCTCAGCAACGCGACGAGAAGTCCTCAGAGAGGTGTCCTGCGGGGTTGTGGGCGTGGTCGGGGGCGGGGTTATCGGATCGTGCCCGTGGTCGGGTGGTCGTGGTCGGGATGGTGGTCGGAGCTGGCTGCTGCTGTGGCTGTTCGGGGCGCCGGAAGGGCCGGCGCCTTGTACGGGAGGTGGTGGGCGTGGCATTGAACCTGGAGGCGGCGGTTGGGGATCGGCTGGCGCTGGCCGTCGTAGCGCAGTACCGGCTGGTGACCACAGAGCAGTTGCATTTGTTGACTGCGGCGGGGGTGCGGGTTGAGCAGACGCGGCGGCGGTTGATGAAGTTGCGGGAGGAGGGTCTGGTTGAGCGGGTGACGTTGCCTCAGGCGGGGCGGCGGCGGGTCTGGTTCGCGACGGCGTACGGGGTGCAGGTCGCTTCTGAGTGGCCGGAGCTGCGCGGGTTCGCTGCGCCGCGGCTGATCGCCGATCCCACGGCGGCGCGGCTGCGGGTGGCTCACGCCTTGGCCGTGAGCGAGGTGGGGTTGTCGTTCGTGCAGGATGCCCGTGCCCGCGGCGACATCTGCCAGCCCCTGGACTGGATACCGGAGGTCCACCACCCTCTCGGGGGTGGGGAGGCAGTCATCCCTGACGCTGTGCTGTTCTACCGCGCCTGCAGTGGGTCGATGCTGCGGGCGTTCGTCGAGGTCGACCGGGCAACCATGGGCCCGGAACGGCTCGCAGCGAAAGTCACGGCATACGCCCGCTTGCACGCTTACATCCCCATGGCGCCGCCTGGCCGGCGCCGGCAGGCCGGCGGGGTGCAGACGGAGCCCGACTGGCGGCACCGCTACCCGCTCTTCCCGCGGCTGCTGTTCGTCCTGGACGGCATCGGAGCGGCTGGCGTCGACCACCGGATCAGTGCCCTGAACGCCGCCGCCCACGAACTGGAAGTGGGAGGCCTGCTGCGCGAGGTGCCTGTGCTGGCCGTTTCGATGGCCGATCTGCTGCAGCGCGGGCCCTCCGCACCTGTGTGGCGGCCCGTGCAGGACCCCGCGCAACGCGTGGGCTGGATGTCCAGGCCCGTCCGGCATGCGGCAGCCCAGCCGGTCGTACAGGAGCCGACCACGCCCCGTCCGTGGCCCCCGCAGGCTTGAGCATGAGCCCATGGTTGGGCCTGACCATGATTGTGCTGGCCGATTCCGTGCCTGGTGGGGTTGGTGGCTTGCTGGTTGGGCAGTCGCGTCAGCCGCCTTGCCGGCCTCGGCCTCTCCTTCGCCGCGTGAGCGGAGAGGCCAGCAGGATCGGCATCAGCCGCAAGCGACGGGCTTCCGGAGGGTGTGGGGGCTGGTCGTTAGGTGAGGAAGGGGGAGAGGGCGGCGGTGACGGCGGCGGCGAGGGTGATCGCGGCGGCGAAGGTGGTGGCGGCGCGAGTGAAGGCCGTCGGCCAGGTCGCGCCGTCCATGCGGGCCAGCGTCCCTGCGCCCACGGCGGACAGCAGTGCGACGAGAAGGACGACGGCAACGGTCAGGACAACAACGGCGACGGTCACGGCAGACTCCCTGGACACGGTGAGGTGTTGACAGGGACGAAGCTCGCGGAATCGCTGTGCGCCATGGTTCACGGCGACAAAGATGGACACGGGCGCACACACCACCCCGGGGGATCACCGCATGCACGACGAATCAGACCGCCGCGCGGCACACGCTGAACTGCGCAGGAGACTGGATGAAGGACGGGCCCGCGCCCGCCTGGATCAGACGCAGCTCGCCGGCAGGGCCGGGCTCGGGCGCGGGACGGTGTCGAAGGCGCTCTCGCCTAAGGGGGGCGTGCCGTCGGTGGACACGGTGACCGCGCTGGCCCGTGTGCTGAAGCTGCCGGTGGGCGAACTGCTGGAGTTGCGGCGGACCGCGGCCGGGGAAACAGCCGCGGCGCCGGCCGACCTGTCGGGGCTGGGCCGGTCGATCGGCCAGTGGGAGCCGCACGAACTGGAAGTCCATCCCGCCGGTACCGGCCCGGCTGCGTCGGGGGTCGGCGGAGTGAGGGCGCTGCCCGGGTACGTGGCCCGCGAGCATGACCGGGTGCTGGCCGAGGCGGTAGCGGCGGCCGCAGCGGGTCGCAGCGGGATCGTGGTCCTGGTGGGGACCTCATCGACGGGCAAGACCCGGGCGTGCTGGCAGGCCGTGCAGCCACTCGCCGAACAGGCGCTCACCGGGCAGGAATGGCGGTTGTGGCATCCCTTCGACCCGACCCGCGCCGAAGCCGCACTGGAGGACCTGCACCAGGTCGGGCCGCGCACGGTGGTGTGGCTCAACGAGGCACAGCACTACCTCGGCGACCAGAAGTTCGGCGAGCAAATCGCGGCAGCCGTGCATCGGCTGCTGACCGACACCGAGCGCGGCCCAGTCCTGGTGCTGGGCACTTTGTGGCCCGAGTACGCACACGACTACACCGCCCTGCCCGCACCAGGCAGGGCTGATCCGTACAGCCGGGTGCGGGAGCTGCTGGCCGGCCGCACCCTGAGTGTCCCCGACACGTTCGACACCGCGGCCCTGGCCGCCGCGACGGCCCTTGCCGAGAAGGGGGACGAGTTACTTGCCGACGCTCTCACCCGAGCGGGGGACGGCGGCCGGATCACTCAGGATCTGGCCGGAGCCCCTGAACTCCTCAACCGCTACCAGCACGCCACCGGGCCGGCCAGAGCGCTGCTGGAAGCGGCGATGGACGCGCGCCGTCTCGGCGTCGGTCTCCACCTTCCGCAGGCCTTCCTGACCGACGCCGCCCCCGGCTACCTCAGCGAGGGCGACTACGACCAGCTCACCGACGACTGGGCGGAACAGGCCTATGCCCAACTCGCCGAACCGGTCCATGGCAAACAGGCCCCCCTGCGGCGCACCACTCCCCGGCCCGCATGGAGCCCGTCCGCCCCCTCCGCCGGTGTTGCATCCTCTGTCCCGTCGTCTGCCGGGCCGGTTTTCCGGCTCGCCGACTACCTCGAACAACACGGCCGCAGCAGCCGCCGCCACCTGTGCCCACCCGCCTCCTTCTGGCACGCCGCCCACACCCGCCTCACCCACCCGGAGGACCTGGCCAGGCTCACCAACGCGGCCGCCAAACGCCACCGCCTGCAATGGGCTCACCACCTCCGACACCGCGCCGCCGACCACGGCGACACCGACGCCCTCTACCACCTGGCCATGCTGCGAGAGGAGTCGGGAGACCGAGCCAGCGCCGAGACGCTGGCCCGACAGGCCGCCGACCACGGCAACACCGACGCCCTGGTACACCTGGCCGAAATGCGGGAGAAGGCCGGGGACCGGGCAGGGGCCGAAACCCTGGCCCGACAGGCCGCCGACCACGGCAACACCGACGGCCTGGTGCTCCAGGCCTGGATGCGGGAGAAGGCCGGGGACCGGGCAGGGGCCGAGACCCTCTACCGGCAGGCCGCCGACCACGGCGACACCAACGGCCTGGTACGCCTGGCCGAAATGCGGGAGGAAGCCGGGGACCGGGCAGGGGCCGAAACCCTGGCCCGACAGGCCGCCGACCACGGCGACACCAACGCCCTGGTACGCCTGGCCGAAATGCGGGAGGAAGCCGGGGACCGGGCAGGGGCCGAAACCCTGGCCCGACAGGCCGCCGACCACGGCGACACCAACGCCCTGGTACACCTGGCCGAAATGCGGGAGGAAGAGGAAGCCGGGGACTGGGCGGGGGCCGAGACCCTCTACCGGCAGGCCGCCGACCACGGCGACACCTACAGCCTGGTACGCCTGGCCAAAATGCGGGAGGAAGCCGGGGACCGGGCAGGGGCCGAGACCCTCTACCGGCAGGCCGCCGACCACGGCGACACCAACGGCCTGGTACGCCTGGCCGGGATACGGGAGGAAGCCGGGGACCGGGCAGGGGCCGAAACCCTGGCCCGACAGGCCGCCGACCACGGCAAGACCAACGCCCTGACGTACCTGGCCTGGATACGGGAGGAAGCCGGGGACTGGGCGGGGGCCGAGACCCTGGCCCGACAGGCCGCCGACCACGGCGACACCAACGCCCTGGTACGCCTGGCCGGGATACGGGAGGAAGCCGGGGACCGGGCAGGGGCCGAGACCCTCTACCGGCAGGCCGCTGACCACGGCGACACCTACAGCCTGGCACGCCTGGCCGAAATGCGGGAGGAAGCCGGGGACCGAGCAGGGGCCGAAACCCTGGCCCGACAGGCCGCCGACCACGGCCAGACCGACGTCCTGCTACCCGTGGCCAAGCAATGGAAGGTCCTCAACGGGCTGTGGCCGTACGGTCTGGAGCCGGACGGCACACCGACAGCCCCGTGGCAATAGTCCGCGCCCTCCCAGTGAACCGGCACGTACCGCCTGGCACGCAGTAAGGGATGTCGTTTGCGGCGGATGACGATTCTGCTGGCCTATTTCGTGCCCGGTGGGGTTGGTGGCTTGCTGATCGGGGATTCGCGTCAGCCACCTTGCCAGCCTCGACCTCTCCCTCGCCGCGTCAGCGAATAGGCCGGCAGGATCGACCGTGGGCCCGACCATGGGTGCGGCCGATATGACCGTGGGCCCGACCACGGCTGGTCAGGAGTCGGGCGGGCGGTCCGCTCGCGGGCGGAGGCATGCAACATACGCCGGGGCACTTTCCCCAACCTGTCAATCTTATTGACAGGTTGGGGCTACGGTGGGCGCATGACCGTATCCACCGGGAACTCCCCTGCGCTGATCGCCGGGGACCTCGCAGTCGCCATTCATCAGGGGTCCATCCGTGACGGGGAACGGCTGCCGTCGCAGGCGAAGCTGGCGCAGTCCTACGGGGTGTCGTCGGGCACGGCCGCCGCCGCGCTGGCCAAGCTCGCTGCCGTCGGCCTGATCCAGACCGCGCCGGGCAGCGGCACGTACGCCACGGCCAGCCCGGACCCGTTCGAGCCGAATCCAGTCCTCGATGTTATGGCGGCGGCCTCCGTCTGCCGGACGCTCGCCGGTCTGGAGTCCGGCCCTGGCGAGCCCGAGCCGCCGGCCCTTGCCGTCGGCGGGAGCCCACGCTGGGGGACGGTGTCGAAGGACGACGAGACCATGCCGCCGCGCAGTCTGGACGTCGACGTCCTGCCCGGGCTCGACCGGCACGTCCTGCGGTGGATGAGCGAGGCATACGTGTCAGCCGCCCGCCGCCTGGTGGCGCACGGCGTGAGCGACACCGACCGGCACCTGATCGAGTCCGCCCGCGCGATCCTGCGCGACGGCGGCCGCCGTCCCCAAGACCAGCCCGCCCTCACGTGGGCGGGCAGTCCGCAGTCGGCCGACGAAGACGTCGTCCTGCGGATCTGGCCCGAACGCGGCGAACCGCGCGACCCAGGCGGCCCGCCGTTCTAGACCCGCCCTTCCCACACTTGCACTGAGCATGACCGGGCGGCCGTCCACTGCCAGGCGCACGGCCGCCCACTCCATTCAGTCACCAGAACCGTCGCAGACCAGGAAGGACCACACTCGTGGCCGTCACGCTTCGTCCGCATCAAGTCGAGGCTGTCGACGCGGTGCTGCGCCATCTCTCGGAGCAGCCCGGACAGGGGATCCCGCCGGAGGGGCTGCGCACGCAGGTCATCGCCGCGACCGGGTCCGGGAAGACCCTGATCGGGGTGGAGTCGGCGAACCGTCTGTCCGCGCGGCGGGTGCTGGTCCTGGTTCCGACCCTGGACCTGCTCGTGCAGATGGCCGGCGCGTGGCGGGCGGGCGGCCGTCGCGGCGCGATGATCGGCGTGTGCTCCCTGCGGGGTGCGGACAGTCAAGGCCTGCCGTGCACGACGGACCCGGACGAGCTGATCGCGTGGACGGCCGGGCCCGAGAGCGTGACGGTGTTCGCGACGTACGCGTCGGTCGGGATGGGCACGCTCCAGCGGGCGCATGCTGCGGGTCTGCCGGTGTGGGACCTGATGGTCGTGGACGAGGCGCACCGGGTGAGCGGTGACGGTCTCAAGCCGTGGGCGGCCGTGCACGACCAGACCCAGGTCCCGGCCGTGCGGCGCCTGTACATGACCGCCACGGCACGCGTGTGGGAGGCCGACGGGGACCGCCCGCGGCTGGTGGCGTCCATGGACGAGGACTCGCCGGTGTTCGGGCCGGTCGCCTACAAGCTGAAGCTCAGTGAGGCGATCCGGTTGGGGCTGGTGGCGCCGTATCAAGTGCTGTGCCTGGACATCCGCGACCCGCATCTGCATGCCGCGATGACGACGGAGGCAACCGGGTCCGACGTCGTGCGCGGGGCCCGCCTCGCGGCCGTGCAGACCGGCCTCATGCGCGCGGCTGTTGAGGAGCGGTTCCGGCGGGTGCTCAGCTTTCACAGCCGCGTCGGCGAGGCGGAGGCCATGGCGACCGCCGTACCGGTGACAGCGGCCCGGCTCGCCGAGGACGACCCCGACACCTTCCCGCCGGCCGCGCAGGTGTGGTCGGCGTGGCTGTACGGCGAACACGCCCCCGCCCACCGCCGCCACGTCCTGGACGAGTTCGCCTCCGACTACCTCACAGGATCCGGCCTGGACGGCACGGACGTGCGCGCCGAACTGCGGGTGTTGTCCTCCGTCCGCGTCCTGGGCGAGGGCGTCGACACGGCCGAATGCGACGCGGTCCTGTTCGCCGACGCCCGCGGCTCCATGGTCGACATCGTCCAGATGGTCGGGCGCGCCCTGCGCACGCGCCCCGGGGTCGGCAAGCTCGCCACACTGATCGTCCCGGTATTCCTCGGGGAAGACGAAGACGCCAACGAACTGCTCACCTCCAACGCCTACGGCACCCTCGCGAAGATCCTCGGAGCGCTCCGCGCTCACGACACAGACACGATCGAGGCGCTCGCCGACCCCCGTGTCCGCAACGCCCGCCCTCAGCCGGAGAAGGACGACAACCACGACCAGGACGACCGCGAGGACCAGGAGGGCGACGACCTGGAGGACGTCGTACGGGTGGGTGCGGCGGCGGCCGGGGTGCTCAGGTTCAGCGAGGAACGCGACCCCTCCGCCCTCGCACAGTTCGTACAGCTGCGGGTCATCGACCCCGAGAAGGCGTACTGGCGGCGCGGCATCGAGGTGGCCACCAGGTGGCTGCGCGAGACCGGCAGCACCGAGCTGCGCGTCCCGTACACGTTCGTCTCGCCCGAGGACTGGGGCGCGGCCGGCGGTCATCCGCTGGGGGTGTGGATCGCGGATCAGCGGAGGTACTACGCGGCAGGAACCCTGGAGGCCGCCCGCGTGGAGCAGTTGGAGGCGCTGGGGATGGTGTGGTCGGTGCAGGCTTCCGCGTGGGAGGCCGGCCTCGCCGTCGCCCGCGCCTATGCCGAAGCGCACTCGCACCTGCTCCCGCCCACCACGGCCGTTTTCGACGACTTCCCCATCGGAACCTTCATGAAGAACGCCCGCGCAGCCGCCCGCAAGGCGGCCGAGAACGCTCAGCGGCGGGCGAACGGGGAAACCGTCTCCTACACCGGGGAGCTTGCGGAGTCCCGGGCGGAAGCACTCACCGACCTCGACCCCGGGTGGTGCCCGGCGTGGGACATCATCTGGCAGAGGTCGTACCGGCTCACCCTCGCCCACGTGAAGGCAGGCGGCGCCCTCCCTGCCGGACCGGGTGAACTCATCGTCCAGGGCGAGGACCTCGGTGTGTGGATCGCCGGGCAGCGGGCCGGGTGGGACAAACTCATGCCCGCCCAGCAGTGGCTCCTGGAGTCCGTCGGGATCGAACCCCCGGCCGAAGGTGAACCGGTGGTGGGCGCGTCCCGGTCGCAGGACGCTCGGTGGGCCGCGAGTCTGGCGGCCGCGCGACAGTTCCACGCACGGGAGGGTCATCTCCTGGTGCCCCGCAAGCACCTTGAAACGGTCGTGGGCGACGCGGGTGACGGCGGTTGGGAAGAAGTCGTGAAGCTCGGCGCCTGGGTGGACAACGCCCGCCGCAGGGCAGGGAACCTGAGCAACCAGCGCCGCGCCGAACTCGACCAGCTCGGCATGCGCTGGTAGCCGCCCGAACATGCCACGACCGCCGCGGCCTGCTCCGGGTGGCTGGCCTGGTGGTCACCCCCGCGGCACGCGGTATCCCGGGCCGCTCGGGCATGATCTCTTCCGATCAGATTCGGCGTGGGGTGGTATGACGTGGGCGAGTGGCGAACCGATCCGACGTTCGCGATGTGCAAGGCACTGGTGGACGGGGCAGACCTGGCCTCGTTCGTCGGCGGTCCGTACGACGTGCGGGCAGTGGTGGCCGCCATCCGGCCCGAAGCCAAGGACGGATTCCTGCTCGACGAAGTCCCCTGGGAGCACTTCCCACAGGGAGACCACGTCAGGCAGGCCGTTCAGCTGCTGCACACCGGCAACTCGCCCGTTCGCACCGGAACGGGCGTGGTGGACGGCATGAGCGCCAACGACATGCGGGCCGCCGCCGTGCTCGCCGTACCGTTCCTGATCCGGATCGCCGCCGACACCCGCCACCCTCACCGTGCCGCCGCGCTCGCTGAAGTCTCCGCCCCGGCCCGCGCCCGCTACTTCGGCGTCGCCTCCCGCGAGGAACTGCTGCTCCACCGCACCGGCACCCAGCACGACGACCTCTACGACGACTACGGCGTCGAGGTGACCGGCTACCCGGCGGGCTGGTCGGTCGCCGCCGCCCGTGCCGCGATCACCGCCGACACCACCCTGCTGCAACCCCTTCTCGACGACTCCGACCCCGCCATCCGGATCGACGCCGCCTACGCCCTGGCCACCGCCACCGACCCCGACCGCACGGTCCGTGCCGCCTTCCACACCCACCTCGCCGCCGAGCAGGACCCGATCGTCCGCGCCGCCCTGCTTCTCGCCACCGCCGAAGCCACCCGCACCCACCCCC
>NZ_VJZD01000246.1 GCF_009377175.1 Streptomyces adustus | reverse complement strand
CACCACGGGGCGGCGGGACTGTAACAGGCGTGGGGTGCCGTGGGGGGCCGGCCGTCGCTCGCCCCGCCGCTCCGTGGTGTGCGTGTGGCGGTCAGGCGCGGATGATCGCCAGGATCTCGTCGCGCACCGTCGCCATCGTCGCCGCGTCCCGTGCCTCGGCGTTGAGGCGCAGCAGCGGTTCGGTGTTGGAGGGGCGGACGTTGAACCACCAGTCGGCGGTGCTCACGGTCAGGCCGTCCAGCTCGTCGAGGGTGACGTCCTCGCGGCTGCCGTACGCCGCCCGGATCGCGGCGATGCGGTCGGCCTGGTCGGCGACGGTGGAGTTGATCTCGCCGGAGCCCGTGTAGCGGTCGTACTGCGCCACCAGGCCCGACAGGGGGCCTTCCTGGCCGCCGAGGGCCGCCAGGACGTGCAGGGCGGCCAGCATGCCGGTGTCGGCGTTCCAGAAGTCCTTGAAGTAGTAGTGGGCGGAGTGCTCGCCGCCGAAGATCGCACCCGAGTTCGCCATCTCGGCCTTGATGAACGAGTGGCCGACTCGGGTGCGGACCGGGGTGCCGCCGTTCTCCTTCACCACCTCGGGGACCGTCCAGGACGTGATGAGGTTGTGGATGACGACGCCCCTGCCGCCGTTCCTGGCCAGCTCGCGCGCGGCCACCAGTGCGGTGATCGCGGACGGCGAGACGGGGTCGCCGTGCTCGTCGACCACGAAGCAGCGATCCGCGTCCCCGTCGAAGGCGAGGCCGAGGTCGGCGCCCTCCTCGCGCACCCGCTTCTGGAGGTCCACGATGTTCGCCGGGTCCAGCGGGTTCGCTTCGTGGTTGGGGAAGGAGCCGTCCAGTTCGAAGTACATGGGGACGACGGTCAGGGGCAGGCCCGCGAGGACCGTGGGAACGGTGTGGCCGCCCATGCCGTTGCCCGCGTCGACGACGACCTTCAGAGGGCGGATCGAGGTCAGGTCGACGAGGGAGCGCAGGTGGGCCGCGTAATCCTCCAGCGTCTCGCGCCGGGTGACGGTTCCCGGCGTGGCGGCCGGCGCGGGGGCGCCCGACCCCGACCAGCGCTCGGCCAGTTCGCGGATCTCCGTCAGCCCGGTGTCCTGGCCGACGGGCGCCGCGCCCGCGCGGCACATCTTGATGCCGTTGTAGCGGGCCGGATTGTGCGACGCCGTGAACATCGCGCCCGGAAGGCCGAGCGAGCCCGACGCGTAGTACAGCTGGTCCGTCGAGCAGAGACCGATCTCGGTGACGTCGGCGCCACGGGCCGCCGCGCCCCGCGCGAAGGCACCGGACAGGCCGGGCGACGACGGCCGCATGTCGTGGCCGGTCACGATCGCGTCCGCGCCGGTCACCTGGACGAAGGCGGCCCCGAACAGCTCGGCCAGCGTCTCGTCCCACTGGTCCGGGACCACCCCGCGCACGTCGTACGCCTTCACGATCTGTGACAGATCAGCAGCCACGGCCAACCCTTCTGAAAGTCCTGTCGGTCGCCCCAAACTACCCGCACGGGCCGACGGCGCACGGCGTGGACGCACAGTGGACGCGAAGTGGACCTCCGGCCGTAACGTCAGGTCAGATGACGTCAGGTCAGGACGGGGTCCGGTCCGGGTGGGTCAGTTGTCCGGCGAGCGCAGCACCCGCAGATGGCCGCGGCGCGCGACCTCCATCGGGTCGGCCGCACGGGCTCCGCCGCCGCCGGCCGCCCGCTCCTGGGGGCGGGCCGCCTCGCGCACCGCGTTGGCGAGCGCTTCCAGGTCGTCGCCGCTGGGCCGGGCGGGAGCCGAGGCGTCCAGAAGCCGGACGACCTCCCAGCCGCGCGGTGCGGTGAGGCGCTCGGAGTGCTCGGCGCACAGGTCGTAGCAGTGGGGTTCGGCGTAGGTGGCGAGCGGGCCGAGGACCGCGGTCGAGTCGGCGTAGACGTACGTCAGCGTCGCAACGGCGGGTCGGCCGCAGGCGGTGCGCGAACAGCGACGTACAGGGCTCACGACGTTGGACGGTACCGCACTCTTGAGCGGGCCGCGACGACTCTCCCCCAGGTCACCCCACCGTGTCGTGTCGTGAAACGCTCCCCGCGCCCCTCCGGACACCCCCTGCCGACCTGCGTCGACCCCTGTTTCAGGGGCTTCGGGAGGGCCCGCATCCGGTCACGACTCAGTACAAACACCGTCAATTGTCTTGAGAACGGCGGTCTCGAAGGGGTACGGAAACGAGCCGGACCTTGGCTGGAACGGTCATCTCGAAACACGCCACGCAGTTGGGCCGGATGTCACGTGGGGGTCGGGCGGGCGGTCCCCGCGGGGTCTACGCTTCTGCGGTGATGGACAACGCCGTACCGCCCCCCGCCGGCGGCCCCGGGCCGCGCCGCCGTGATCGCCACGGGCGTGGCATCCGCGGCCCGATCGCGCCGCCGCAGGTGCCGCTCGCCGCGAGCCGGGCCGAGGTCTTCGCGGATCTGGTGCAGGACTCGGTGGAGCGCCTGGAGCGACGCTGGCCCCAGCTCGCGGACATCGACTTCCTCGTGCTGGAGGTGCCTCGGCTGGACGGGCCGGGCGAACCCTGGAACGACGAGGCGGTACCGCTGGGCGGGACGATTCCCGCGCGCGAGGGCCGGCCGGCCCGGGTCGTGGTGTACCGGCGTCCGGTCGAGATCCGCACGAAGGGGCGCGACGAGCGGGCGGCACTGGTGCACGAGGTCGTCGTCGAGCAGGTCGCCGAGCTGCTGGGGCTGACGCCGGAGACGGTGGATCCGCGGTACGGGGAGGACTGAGCCGCCCGCACGGCCCGGCCGGAACCCCGGCGGACCAGCGGCCCGGCCGGAACATCGACGGGTCGGCCGGAACCCCGGCGGACCGGAACGCCGGCCGGAACCCGGCCGGCCGCGCCGGGGCCGCCGCTTCGCGCCGCGCTACTGCTGGAGCACCGACAGGTCCTGGTCCGCCTCGGGCACGGCCACCGTCCCCCGGTCGTCCGGCAGGGTCTGCACCGTGAAGCCCGAGACGTCTTCCTTCGTCACCGCGAGCATGCGGGCCGCGTAGACCGGGCCGCCCGACACCGGCTCGACGGTCAGCGCGTAGGTGCCCTTCAGGCCGCTCGGGACCGGAAGCTCGACGTCCTGGGTCGTGCCGCTCTTGATGGTGTACGTCTTGCTCTGCGCGGTGCCGCCGTCGCTGCCCGCGGACGCCGTGACCTTGACCTGGGCGGTGCCCTGGGGGGCGGTCAGGGACAGGGTGGTGCCCTTGGCGCTGTTGTCGGCGGCCGTCGCGCGCGTGCCGACCGGGCTCGTGGCGGGGATGAACGCCGTCTCCTGCGCGCTGCCCTTGCCACGGACGACCCGCAGCGCGGCGACGACCGGTACGGACTGGCCCGTCGGCGTCAGGACCAGCGAGCCCGCCTCGCCGCGCGTGACATCGGCGAGGTCGAGGGTCGTCGTCATACGGGACTTCACGTGCAGCGTCTCGTGACCGGCGGGGGTGATCAGGCCGGAGGGCGAGGCCAACCGCACCTTCAGGTCGGCGTCGGCGTCCCCGGGAGTGAAGACGACCAGGCTCACGTCGGTGGCGTCCTTGGGGATGCCGGGCATGACGAGGCTGTCCGCCGGGTCTGCGGCCGCGGCCAGCCAGTCGCCGCCGAGCTTGTCGTCCAGGGCCTGCACGGCGGCGCCGATCCGCCCGCTGCGGACGGTCACGTGCACGGTCAGGCCGTCCTGCTTCTCGCCGGTGAGGGTGGACAGCAGGATCGGTTCGCTGGAGTGCGGCTGGACGGTGATGCCGTCCGCGACGGTCGACTCCAGGACGCCGTCCTTGCCGTAGAGCCCGATGTCGACGACGGCGGCGGAGTCGTCGGGGTTGGTCATGTGGAGGTAGTCGGTGCGGTCGGCGAGGGTGCTGACGCCGGGGAACCAGAACTCGGTGTCCGGGGGCGTGCAGCTGACGCCCAACAGGCCGCGACCGCTGCCGACGGCGACCTGAGTGGTCTCCTGGACCGTCCAGCCGGGCGCGAACTTCCCCTCGGCGGTGCCGAGGAGCCCCGGCGAGTCGCCGCCGGAGGTGTCCCCGACGGCAGGCGTGCCGGGCTCCTTGGGCGTCAGGACGGGCTTGGCGGCCTTCTTCCCGTCGCTCTTGCCGTCCTTGCTGTCGCTCTTGCCGCCGGCCTTGGCGTCCTTGCCGTCGCTCTTGGCGCTGCCGGTGCCGTCGGCCGACTCCTGCGTGGCGGACAGGAGTTCGGCCTTGCCGCTGCTCCCGGTGCCCTTCGTGACGGGCGTGAAGGACGTGTACGACGTGTCGGCGATGTCGGAGGTGCTGGGCGCCGGGCAGAGCAGGCTGGTGCGCTCCACGGGCTGCTGGGCGGCCGCCTTGGCGGTGTCCGCGCCGACGGCGTCCGGCGGGTTGAGCGCGGCGAACCCGGTGACGGCGGCGAGGGCGGCCGTCCCGGCGATCAGGGACAGGGTGGTGCGGTTCACTGCTGACTCCCGTCGGGGCGCTCACTGCCGTTGCCGTGCGGCTGCGTCGGGTCGTACGTCATGTCGTAGCCCGGCTGATACGTCGGGTCGTACGCCTGCTCGTACGTCTCGTCGTACCCCTGGTCGTACGACGCCTGCCGGGCCTGACCGCCGCCGTAGGCGTACGGGTCGTACTGGCCGCCCTGGCCGCCCTGGTACGGGTCGGCCTGGTAGGGATCGGCCTGGTACGTCGGGTCGTACGGGGTCGCCTGGTACTGCTGGGCGCCCTCGTACTGCCGTTCGTCGGCGTAGGGGTCGTACTCGGCGTCCTGGTAGCCCGCCGACTCGCCCTCCCAGGCCTGGTGGTGCTCGTCCTGGTCGGCCCCCATGTCGTACGACTGCTGCCGGGGGACCACGACGGGGGTCTCCTCCTGCCCGGGGGCCGGGAAGCCGTCCTCCTCGCCGAACTCGCCGGCCTCGGCGTCGGGTTCGCCGTCGGCCTCGGCCTCGGCCTGGGCGCGCAGCCGACGGGCGCGGCGGCCCTCGCCGGAGGCCGCCTCGGCGGCGAACGACGGCTCCTCGGGAAGGTCGTCGTCGATGTCCCGGCGGCGGCCCGGCAGGGCCAGCACGACGAGCACGACGGCCAGGGCGCCCTGGGCCCACATCCAGGCGGTGTGGGTGATCGGGTCGTCGTAGGTGACGTCGAGCTTCCCGCCGGAGGCGGGGAGTTCGAAGCCCTGGGCCCAGCCGTCGACGGTGGTGCGGGTGAGCGGCCTGCCGTCCAGGGTGGCGGTCCAGCCCTCGGCCGCGGTGTCGGCCAGCCGCAGGACCCGGCCGTCGGAGCCGGACGGCAGGGTGGTGTGGATCTCGACCGGTCCGGCGGCGACCGGCGTCGGGGTGCCCGAGCCGGACTTGGTGACGACGGCGGCGCGGGAGACCTCCTGGTCGACCCGCCACAGCGCGCTGCCGTTCTGCTCGCTGAGCCGGGACAGGCCGGGGGTGGCGTCCAGGACGCGGGTGACCTGGCGGGGCGCGCCCTTGTGGACGAGGACGTAGCGCACGGCGAAGCCGCCGAGCTGGTCGGCCTGGTCGGCGCCGGAGCCGGCGACGAGGTTGGCGACGACCTTGTCGAGCCTGTCGTTCTCGCCCTGGGCCGCGGCGAGTTCGGCGTCGCCGAGGCGGGCGCCGGAACCGCGGACCAGCACATAGCCGACGCGGGCCGTGGTGTCGCTGTCGAGGACCAGGGTGCGAGCCTGGTCACGGGTGCCGCCCTCCTCGGCGACGAACGCGGGTACCTGCACCGGGTCGCGTCGCTCCAGCGGGCCGTCGGCGCCGCCGAGCATCCAGCCGACGGCGACGAGCAGCGGGCCCGCGGCCGAGGCGAAGACGATCAGCGCGGCCACCGGCTGGCGCCAGCCGAAGCTCAGCTCGGCCACCCGCGCGCGTGCTCCGTCCGCGCCGAGCACCGCGGCCGACAGCAGGGCGAGTCCGTAGACGAGGGTGGCCGGGCCGGCCCAGGTGGAGCCGTTGGACAGGACCGCGAAGACGAGGCCCACCAGGGCGACGGCCCAGGCCTTCCAGATGCCGGACCGGCGCTCGGAGCGGACCAGGGCGGCCAGTGCCGCCAGCACGATGCCGATGAGCATCAGCCCGTCGACCGTGCCGGGACCGCCCGGGCTGGCGCCGAGCAGGTCGAGGGCGGAGGCGGCCGAGGGGCCGTAGTCGAGTCCGGCCTCCTGGAAGAAGCCGAACGGCAGCAGGGACAGCGACCAGGGGGCGAGGACCAGCAGGGGCGTGCCCAGCTGGACCAGGAGGCGCAGGGCGTGGGCCGGGAGGTCGCCGCGGCGCACCACCAGCACCGCGACGCCGAGGACCAGCGCGATCGGCCACACGATCGGGGTGAACGCGGTGGTGATCGTCAGCAGCAGTGCGTACGCCCAGGTCGCGCGCCAGCTGCCGCGAGCTCCGGAGGCGCTCGCCAGGCCGCCGGCCGCGACGCCCGCGCGGGCGATGAGCGGCAGCAGCACGGCCAGGACGGCGGTGCCGATGCGGCCGCCCGCGAGCGCGCCGGTGGCGGCGGGCAGGAAGGCGTAGACGACGGCCGCCCAGGCGCGCAGGAGGCTCGACTCGACGAGCGGGCGGGAGGCGAAGTAGGCGGTGAAGCCGGCCAGCGGCACCGAGCAGACCAGCAGGACGGTGACGGCGAGTCCGGTCGAACCGAGCAGGAGCGAGGAGAGCGTCGCCACGATCGCCAGGTACGGCGGTGCGGACGGGGTGCCGCCCGCGCCCACCGGATGCCAGGCGTCCAGATAGCGCGACCACAGGTCGCTCGCGTCGGCCGGGGCGGGCAGCAGGGCGCCGCCCGCGAGCGCGCCGGAGCCGAGGAGCCCGCGGCAGGCGACCAGGGAGACGAGCAGCAGCACCAGGAAGAGCACCGGGCCGGGCTTGCGGGCGATGCGCTTGAGCCGGGCGAACTGCTCGATCTCCAGGAAGTCGGCGTCGTCGCCGCCGGGGCCGGACTCGACGGCCCCGCCGTGCCGTCCCGCGCCGGAGACGGCGTCGGGGTCGGAGCCGCTGAAGAAGTTGCCCGCGGCCTGTTCCACGGTGGCCCGTACGGTCGCGCCGGGCGGCGGGAACAGCGGCCGCAGTTCGCCCTTGTCGACCAGCGGGCGGCCGCGCCTGCGCCGCCCGGCGATGATCCGCTCGGGCCGCAGCAGGGTGCCGAGGAGGCCGCGGATCTCGTCGACGGCCTGGCCGGGCACCTTGCCGACGAGGTAGGCGACGGTGCGCAGGAGCGTGCCGACGACGAGCCGCAGCAGCACCCAGGGCAGCACGGCGGTACGCGTGTTGACGAGCAGGGTGTAGACGGCACCCGCCTTGTCGACCTTGTGCGGGGAGGCCGTGGTGCGGCCCGCGCAGTCGACGGCGCGGCGCTCGCGGGAGGCCGCCTCGGCGTGCCGGACGACCGCCTCCGGGGCGACGAGGACGCGATGACCGGCGGCGTTGGCCCGCCAGCACAGGTCGACGTCGTCACGCATCAGGGGCAGCCGGCGGTCGAAGCCGCCGAGCTCCTCGAAGACGTCGCGCCGGATCAGCATGCCCGCGGTGGAGACGGACAGCACCGGCTGGATGTGGTCGTGCTGTCCCTGGTCCTGTTCCCGACGGTCCAGGCCGGTCCAGCGGCGACCGGAGTGGGCGATGGTGACGCCGACCTCCAGGAGCTGCCGGCGGTCGTACCAGCCGCGCAGCTTGGGGCCGACGACGGCCACGTCGTCGCGCCCCAGTTCGAGCTCGTTCTCCACGACGCGCAGCAGCTGGGCCAGGGCGTCGGGTTCGGGGGCGCAGTCGTCGTGCAGCAGCCACAGCCACTGGACGGGCTCTCCGTGGGGGAGCTCCGGCAGGTCGTAGTTGTCGTCGCGCCAGCTGCGCGTGACGGGGTCCCAGCCGCTGGGGCGCTTGAGGTACGGCAGCTCGTCCGGGGTGAGGACGGGGGCCGCGCGGTTGGCCTCCTCGACGGCCTGGCCGAAGCCGGTGCGCCGGGCGAGGTGCAGCACGCGGTCGTCGCCGAGGGCGTCGCCGACCAGCAGGGCGGACTCGTCCGCGCTGCCGGTGTCGGCCGCCACCGCGTACTGCACGGGGCGCTCCTGGCCGAGCAGCCCGGCGAGCGCGTCGGGCAGCCAGCGGGCACCGTCGTGCGCGACGAGGACCGCCGTCACGACGTGGCGCGGGAACTCAGGGGTGGCAGCGTCTTGTTGAGCTGCCGTGTGGCTGTGCACGGACATCGAGGTACGGGCCCCGGTTCGGTGGACTGCGGTGGACGCCTGTGCCCACGGGGGACAGCGGTGCGTCTCGGACTGGCGACCACACTATCGGCTGGGCAGCACAGCGGCCCGCCGCCTGTGGACAACCCACCCGCGACGGGCCCTTCGCTACCTATGTACTCGCTTGTCCTCTGTTCTCCGGGCTACGACCTCGATGAACCGCACGAGGCGCAGGGCCGTACCGGGCCGTAGTGAGCCAAGTCGGACTCAGACGGCGGCCTTCTTCAGGCGGCGGCGCTCACGCTCGGACAGACCGCCCCAGATGCCGAACCGCTCGTCGTTGGCGAGGGCGTACTCGAGGCACTCGGAACGGACCTCGCAGGCGAGGCAGACCTTCTTGGCCTCGCGGGTGGAGCCGCCCTTCTCGGGGAAGAAGGACTCGGGGTCGGTCTGGGCGCACAGCGCGCGCTCCTGCCAGCCGAGTTCCTCGTCCGCGTCGTCGACCAGCAGTTGCTGCACCAGCTCGGTCATGTGCGCCCCTCGTCTGTCTTTCGCGTCCCCGTGTCGTGTCCGTCACCGTTCACGGCTGAACGACACGAGTGAAATTACAAGTGTGCTGATCCGGGCGAGTCAAGCCGAGATCTGCTATTGGGCCCCTTATTCACTCTGCGGAACCAAGGTCGCGCGGAAAGTGTTCAAATCGCCATAAACCTTGACCCGCAGACGAGCCCCGCACGGACCTCCCGGTCCGGCACAGGACCCTGTACGAAGAAGGACGCCGAGATGTTCGATCTCGTTCCGACGCGCGCGACGAGGCCGGCGCGCCCGGTTGTGCGCCTTGTGTCCGGGTGGGCGTATGAACAAACCTTTCACCCGAGAGATGAACCGGATGAGGTGAAACATGTCCCACATACCGGGCGTCGGGTTGACAGTGAAGGTGTGAACCGCTGTCCTAGTGGGCATGCTCGCGAACTCGGCCCTCACCTCGACCCGCACCGCCGGGTCCCACGGTGCTGCCCGCGCTCGCTGTAGCTGTTGCTGTTGCAGCTGTTGAGCCCATCGCGCTCCGGTTGCCACTGAGTCCACCGTGACTCGGCTGCTTGTTCCCCTGCCCGCACCAGGGCACTTCTGTCGCCCGTGATCCGGGCGGACGGCACGCGACACCCAGCCAGCACCCCCCACTCTCCGCCGAGGAACCACCGCACCCATGAACAGCGACAGCGACCTCCAGATCGCGGGCGACATCCTCGAAGTCCCGCACCTCCTCCAGCCGCCGCGCGAACACCCGGCCACCGTGGCCGACTTCGTCGGGCTCGCCCGCTCCATCGCCGCCGACCGCGCCCAGTGGTCCCACCTCGTCCGGTACGACGCCACCACGCGCTGGTACCACCGGCTGCGCACCGGCCCCGGCTACGAGGTGTGGCTGCTGTCCTGGGTCCCCGGGCAGGGCAGCGGACTGCACGACCACGGCCCCTCCTCCGGTGTGATGACCGTCCTGGAGGGCACGCTCACCGAGCGCACCGAGCGCGGCACGCGCACGTTGGGTGCGGGCGACGGGCGCAACCGCGAGCGGGTGTTCGCGCCGGGGTACGCGCACGAAGTGGTGAACGACACGCTGGAGCCCGCGGTCAGCCTGCACGTCTACTTCCCGGGCCTGACCGAGATGCCGATGCACACCGCGCGGTGCTCGGCGCAGGCGACGCGCGATCAACTGGACGCCGTACGCGCGTGACAGCCGCACCGGCCTGACGGACGCGGCGGGCGGGACGTCGTGGGGGGCGCCCGCTGGCCGACGTCCGTCCACAGTGCGCGGGTTGTCCACAACCGCCTGTCATGTTGCCGTTGCGGCCTGCGAGACTTGGCCTCATGCGCATTGTGGTTCTGGCAGGCGGCATCGGCGGTGCCCGTTTCCTGCGTGGTCTGAAGCAGGCCGCGCCGGACGCGGACATCACGGTCATCGGCAACACCGGGGACGACATCCACCTGTTCGGGCTGAAGGTCTGCCCGGACCTCGACACGGTGATGTACACGCTCGGCGGCGGCATCAACGAGGAGCAGGGCTGGGGGCGGGCCGACGAGACGTTCCACCTGAAGGAGGAGCTCGCGGCGTACGGCGTCGGGCCGGAGTGGTTCGGGCTGGGCGACCGGGACTTCGCCACGCACATCGTGCGGACCCAGATGATCGGCGCCGGATACCCGCTCAGCGCGGTGACGGCGGCGCTCTGCGACCGCTGGAAGCCGGGCGTGCGGCTGATCCCGATGACGGACGACCGCGTCGAGACGCATGTGGCCGTCACCCTGCCCGAGGCCGACGGCGCCGCGGGCGCGGGCGAGCGCAGGGCCGTCCATTTCCAGGAGTACTGGGTGCGGTTGCGGGCCTCGGTGCCCGCGGAGGCGGTCGTGCCGGTCGGCGCGGAGCAGGCGAAGCCCGCGCCCGGGGTGCTGGAGGCGATCGCGCAGGCGGACGTCGTCCTGTTCCCGCCGTCCAACCCGGTCGTCTCGATCGGCACCATCCTCGCGGTGCCCGGCATCCGGGAGGCGATCGCCGACGCGGGGGTGCCGGTGGTGGGCCTGTCCCCCATCGTCGGGGACGCGCCCGTGCGCGGCATGGCCGACAAGGTGCTCGCCGCGGTCGGCGTGGAGTCCACGGCCGCCGCGGTGGCCGAGCACTACGGTTCGGGTCTCCTCGACGGCTGGCTCGTCGACACCGTGGACGCGGGCGTGGTGGAGCGGGTCCGGGCGGCCGGCATCCGCTGCCGCGCCGTGCCCCTGATGATGACCGGCCTCGATGCGACCGCGCAGATGGCCCGGGAGGCGCTGGACCTGGCGGAGGAGGTGCGGGGGGCGTGAGCGACTTCTCCGCCGAGGCCCCCGCCGCGACTGCCGAGGGCCCCGCCGCGGCCGCCGACGGCTTCCGGGTCTGGGCCGTGCCCGGCATCCCCGAGGTGGCCGCGGGCGACGACCTCGCCAAGCTGATCGCCGCGGCGGAACCGGGGCTCGCCGACGGGGATGTGCTCCTCGTCACCTCGAAGATCGTGTCCAAGGCGGAGGGCCGTGTCGTCGAGGCGGGCGACCGGGAGGCCGCGATCGACGCCGAGACCGTACGGGTCGTGGCGCGCCGCGGCGCGCTGCGGATCGTGGAGAACCGGCAGGGTCTGGTGATGGCGGCCGCGGGGGTCGACGCCTCCAACACCCCAGCGGGGACGGTCCTGTTGCTGCCCGAGGACCCGGACGCCTCGGCCCGGTCGATACGGGACGGGCTGCGCCACATCCTCGGTGTCGAGGTCGGCGTCGTGATCACGGACACCTTCGGGCGCCCCTGGCGCGCGGGGCTCACGGACGTCGCCATCGGCGCCGCCGGGGTGCGCGTCCTCGACGATCTGCGCGGCGGCACGGACGGGCACGGCAATCCGCTCAGCGCCACGGTCGTGGCGACGGCGGACGAACTGGCCGCCGCCGGTGACCTGGTGAAGGGCAAGGTTGCGGGACTGCCGGTCGCCGTGGCGCGCGGGCTCTCGCACGTGCTGGCCCCGGGCGACGCCCAGGGGGCCCGGGCCCTGGTGCGCGACGCGCGCGACGACATGTTCCGGCTCGGGACCTCGGAGGCGGTCCGCGAGGCGGTGACCCAGCGGCGTACGGTACGGGCCTTCACGGACGAGCCGGTCGACCCGGGCGCCGTACGGCGGGCGGTGGCCGCGGCCGTGACGGCACCCGCACCGCACCACACCACGCCGTGGCGGTTCGTGCTGCTGGAGTCCGAGCGGTCGCGGACCGGGCTGCTGGACGCCATGCGGGACGCCTGGATCGCCGACCTGCGGCGGGACGGCAAGAGCGAGGAGTCCATCGCCAAGCGGGTGCGGCGCGGCGAGGTGCTGCGCGCCGCGCCCTACCTCGCCGTGCCGTGTCTGGTCATGGACGGGTCGCACACCTACGGGGACGCGCGCCGCGACGGGGCCGAGCGGGAGATGTTCGTGGTCGCGACCGGGGCCGGGGTGCAGAACTTCCTGGTCGCGCTGGCCGGGGAGCGGCTCGGGTCCGCGTGGGTGTCGTCGACGATGTTCTGCCGGGACGTGGTGCGCGAGGTGCTGGACCTGCCGGCGCACTGGGATCCGATGGGGGCGGTCGCCATCGGTCATCCGGCGGAGCTGCCGAGGCCCCGGCCGGAGCGGACCGCGGAGGCCTTCGTCGAGGTGCGGTGACGAGGGTGCCCCAGCGCCTACCCTCGTAGGACACCCCGGCTCTCGTACGGCGCCACCGGCTCCCGTACGACGCCACCGCGCTCCATGCACACCTCCGGCAACCCTGGGACCTCATCCGTGGCAGGACGATTCGCTCCACGCCCCGCGCTCCCCCACAGCCCTGACGGCGTGGGAGGGGCCCCCATGACCGTGCGCGGCGGGCAGGTCGCGGTGCCCGGGAGCGTGCCGCGGCCGGCCCCCGCGCCGGGGCGGGTGCGCACCTGGGTGCCGGACGGGCCGCTCGATCTGGGGCTGGTGCTGGGGCCGCTGCGGCGCGGCCCGGCGGATCCCACCTTCCGTACGACACCGGACGGGTCCGTGTGGCGGGCCAGTCTGACGCCTGCCGGGCCCGGGACGCTGCGGGTCGCCGTGCGCGGCGCCGAGGTGCGCGGCGAGGCGTGGGGGCCGGGGGCGGAGTGGCTGCTGGACCGGCTGCCGGAGCTGCTCGGCGCCGCGGACGATCCCGCCGCCTTCGAGCCGCGGCACCGGCTGGTCGCCGTCGCCCGGCATCGGCGGCCCGGGCTGCGGCTGACCCGCACCGGGCTGGTACTGGAGTCGTTGCTCCCGTCGATCCTGGAGCAGAAGGTCACGACCGACGAGGCGTACCGGGCGTGGCGGCTGCTGGTGCGCAAGTTCGGGGAGCCGGCGCCGGGTCCCGTGGACGGGCGGATGTGGGTGATGCCCGCGCCACGGACGTGGGCGCTCGTCCCGTCCTGGGAGTGGCACCGCGCCGGAGTGGACGACAAGCGGGCGTCGACCGTGCTGCGGGCCGTGCGGGTCGCGGCGCGGCTGGAGGAGGCGGTGGGGATGCAGCCCCGGGACGCCCAGGCACGGCTGGAGCTCGTACCGGGGATCGGGCCGTGGACTTCGGCGGAGACCGTGCAGCGCAGCCATGGGGCGCCGGACGCGGTGACCGTGGGGGATCTGCATCTGCCGGGGATCGTGGGCTGGGCGCTCGCCGGGGATCGGCACGCGGACGACGCGGTGATGCTGAAGCTGCTGGAGCCGTACGCGGGGCAGCGGCATCGGGCGGCGCGGCTGATCCTGCTGGGCGGGAGGACTCCTGCGCGGCGCGCGCCGAAGATGCCTCACTGGGACATCGGGCGGTTGTAGGAGGCGGCGGCCCGGCGCTCGCGCACGGCCGGATCGGAGGCGGGGCGGCGGGCCCGGTCGACGTGCCCTTGCGTGGTACGGGCGGCGGCAGCGTCGACGCCGGGTGAGGTACCCCGGGGCGGGCCGCAC
>NZ_VJZD01000245.1 GCF_009377175.1 Streptomyces adustus | reverse complement strand
CGCAAACCGCAACCCCCCGCAACGCCCCCCACTTCGGAGAAGAGGCACCCGCATGCGCACACGCACCCTCCTCACGCTCGTCGGCACCGTCGCGGCCCTGGCGCTGCCGATGGCCGGAACCGCCTCGGCGGACGACGTCGCGGTCCTGACCGCCGGCGGCAACCCGGTCGCGAGCGGCGACACCCTGGTCGCGAACCTGGCCGGCGGCACCAACGCCACCCTCTACTCGAGCGCGACCGGAACGAGCGGCATCTCCTGCACGTCGTCGCAGTTCACCGCCACGGTCGGCGACAACCCGACCGCGCCGGGCACCGCCACCGAGTCCCTGGCGTCGCACACCTTCGACTCCGCGAGCTGTTCCAGCAACGTCATCGGCGTGCTCGGCGTCACCAGCATCACGGTCGACAACCTGCCGTACACCACCGCCGTGTCCTCCGCCGGCACCGTCACCGTGACCCCGGCGGCCGGTTCCACCATCCAGACCACGGCCAAGCTGCGCACCCTGCTCGGCTCGATCACCTGCGTCTACCAGGCCGCGTCGCTCTCCGGCACGGCGAGCAACACCGACAGCAGCATCTCCTTCGTCAACCAGCAGTTCACCAAGGTGTCCGGCTCGTCCCTGTGCTTCGCCAACGGCTACTTCACCGCGAAGTACGCCCCGGTGACGGACGGCGGCGTCGCGGTCATCGTCAACTGACCTTCCCTACAGGGAGGTTCAACGTCGACGCAGACGGCTGAAGAGGGCGGCGCCCCCGGTGAGCACCAGCACCGCGGCGGCGCCGCCCGCCAGCAGCGGAGCGGAGGGCCCCGACCCGGCGTCGGTGCCGGCCGCCACCGGCGTGCTGTCGGCCGCCGCGGCCACGGCGGCCGGCTCCGAGGTCCGCGCCGCGGCCGGCGTCGACGCGCCCGCGGAGGGAGTCGCGCTCCGGTGCGCCGACGCGGAGGGCGACGCACCGGTGCTCGCGTGCGCCGGTGTACTCGCGGGCGCGGTGGTCCTCGCGGCCGAGGTGGCCTTCGAGGACGTCGCGGCCTTCGGGAACACCACGTCCGAGCACGAGTAGTAGGTGTCCGGGGTGCTGCTGGTCTGCCAGATCGTGTAGAGCACCTGGTGTCCCGTCCGGTCCGAGGGGAGCCGGGCGGAGAAGTGGTAGGCACCGTTCGACAGCTTCGGGTCCTTGATCTGGGCGAACGGCTGCGTGGGCAGATCCGACCAGGTCAGCGACTTCGACGGGTCGTAGCCGGGCTTGGTCAGGAACAGCTTGAACGTGCCGGCGTGCGCGATCGTCGCGGTGTACGTCATCGTCAGCGTCCCGCCGGGGGACACGCGCGTGGCCGGGAAGTCCGCACGGGTGAGGTCCAGGCCCTTGTACGAGGCCAGGCCGCCGCTGCACAGCTTTCCGTCGGGGATCGTCTGACGGTCCCGGCCGTTCACGTTCGGGACCCGGATGTCGTCCCAGGCGGCGAAGTTCTGCCCGCTCGCGGCCACGGCCGCCCGGCAGGCCGCGGTCCCGGCCGAGCCCCCCTCGGGCGAGCAGGCGAACGCGCGGCTGGCCGGACCGGTGGGCGCGCCGTGCGCCAGCGCCGGTGCCGCGGCCCACAGGCTCAGCAGGAGCGGGGTCACGGCGGTGGCCGCCAGGGCGGCGCGGTGGTGTGCGGTCATCCGGGACATCCGGAACGTCTCCTCGGCGGGCGCGGGAACGGTTCTGTTGTGTCCAGTACGGCGCCCGGGGCCTGCGTGTTCAGCCGACGGCGAAAGCGCCGCCGGACGACGGGGACGCCGAGCGCCGCCTGCCGCGTTCCTGCTTGTCCGCCGTCCGCCGTCCGCCGTCCGCCGTCCGCCGCGCGGCGCCCGGCGCGTTCCTGGCCGCCAGCCGCCAGCCGCCAGCCGCCAGCCGCCAGCCGCCAGCCGCCAGCCGTCGGCCGCCAGCCGCCAGCCGTCGGCCGCCAGCCGCCGGCCGCCGGCCGCTACGTCGCGACCGGCGTGTCGGCGCCTGCCAGGATCCGGGCGCCCCGGTCGGCGCCGCTGTCCAGGGCGGGCAGCAGTCCCGGCACCGCGATGCTGGGCAGCATGTGCGTCCACAGCACCGACAACCGCTCGGCCAGGTCCGCGCGGCCGGTCAGCGCCCGTGACATCAACTGGATGCCCGTGAACGCGCCGACCAGCAGTTCCACCGTGTCCCGCGGCCGCACGGTGGGCAGCAACTCGCCCTGGGCGCGCGCCTCTTCCATCAGTTCCGTCAGCCGCCCGGCCCACTGCCGGAACGGTTCCGCGAAGTCGATGCCGGACGGGACCGCCTGGTCGACCGCGAGCCGGACGCTGCCCCGCAGCAGGGAGTTGCTCAGCAGACGCATGCCCACGACGAAGGTCATGTCGATGATCTCCTGCAACTTGCAGGGCTGGGACGGCACGGCACCGAACGGCACCTGCTCGTCGAGCACCGCCTGGGCGAGGGACTCCTTGGAGGAGAAGTGGAAGTACAGGGCGCCCTTGGTGACTTCGGCCCGCTCCAGCACCATGGCGATGGTGGTGGTGGTGTAGCCGTGCTCGTCGAAGACCGCGCCGGCGGCTTCCAGGATCGCCCGGCGCGTCCTGATGGCGCGCTCCTGTCTTGCCATAAGTGCCCCTCCGCACCGCCGAGTCGGCCGACCCCCGTGATCGAGTGCCGGATCGGCCCGATCATCGGGCGTCGTCCACTGATCTCATTGAAAACAAACCGGTCGCCTCGTACTCTAACGCTTATTCGATCGGGCACTTGGGGTCCGCCATGGCCTTCGGGGGAGACCGTAGGGAGAGGGACATGCCGAGACCTCGCCGGAGAGTCGAGACCCCGTCCATGACGGCGACCGTCGCCCGTGAACTCGTCCACCGCGCGGCGGTGGCGGAGACCCTCCTCACCGACTGGAAGCGGACCGATCCCGACCGCTTCCAGGTGTCGGCGCAGTGGCCGCGAGCCCATGAGTTGCACGTCTCCTGCGACCGTACCGCGTACGACCCGCTCCTGGTCGTGGAGACCGTGCGGCAGAGCGGGACGCTGATCGCGCACACCGAGTACGACGTGCCCCTGGGGCACCAGTTCGTGCTCGACGAGTTACGGGTGGAGACGTCCGCCCGGCACCTGGCCGTCGGTGTGCTGCCCGCCGAACCGATCCTCGACATCGCCTTCACCGACGTCCGCCACCGGGGCACGCGCATGGCCGCCGCCCGCTACACGGCGGAAGTCAGGTGCGCGGGGGAGCAGGTGGCGTACGCGGACGTCGGTTTCACCTGCCTGAGCACGGCCGTCTACGAACGGCTGCGCGCCGGCCGTGCGACCGACCCCGCCTCGGCCCGGCCCCCGCGGGCCGGACTGCCGCCGGAGGGTGTGGCCCGGGTCCGGCCGGCCGACGTCGTGCTGTCCCCGACGGACGGCCCGGACCGCTGGGAGCTGCGGGTGGATACCGCCCACCCCGTTTTCTTCGACCACCCGCTGGACCATGTGCCGGGAATGCTCCTCCTGGAGGCGGCCCGGCAGGCGGTTCTGTGGTGGTCCGACAGGAAACGGGAGCCGGTGTCCTATCATGCGCGTTTCCATCGGTACGCCGAACTCGACAGTCCGGTCTGGATAGCGCTGACCTGCCAGGACGACGCGACGCTGCAAGTCGTGGGCGAGCAGGGGGAGTCGACGATCTTTGAATGCCTGGTGGGTACGACGGAACGGTGAGTTATCGTGCGGGGAGTCAAAACAAACGGCATGACCCGTTCTTTACGGCCCCTGGGAGTGTCCATCCGATGGCGAGGCAGTTACGCGCCGAGCAGACCCGCGCGACGATCATCACGGCCGCCGCGGACCTGTTCGACCGGCGCGGCTACGAGTCGACCAGCCTGAGCGACATCGTCGAGCACGCTCAGGTCACCAAGGGCGCCCTGTACTTCCACTTCGCGGCCAAGGAGGACCTGGCCCACGCCATCCTGGAACTCCAGTCGCAGGCCTCGCGGCAGGTGGCCGGCCAGATCGACGGCCGGGGCTATCCGTCCCTGGAGGCACTGATGCGGATCACCTTCGGCATGGTGCGCCTGTCCGTCGAGGGACCCATCGCCCGGGCCGGACTCCGGCTCGCCACCGGCGGTGTCGAGGTGCGGCCCCCGCTGCCGCACCCGTTCACCGAGTGGCTCGACATGATCACCCGCCGACTGCTCGGGGCGGTCCGCGAGTCCGACGTCCACCCGGACGTGGACGTCAACGCCGTCGCCCACTCCCTCGTCTCCTTCTTCGTCGGCACCCGGGTCGTGGGCCGCTCCCTGGAACCCGTGGCCCGGCTGCCGCGCCGTGTCGCGGAGATGTGGCGGGTGCTGATCCGGGGCCTGGTCCCGGTGCCGCGACGCCCGAGGTACCTGACGCTCGTCACCCGGCTGGAGCGGGAGATCGGCGCGGTGTGACCGGGGCCGGCCGATACGGTGAGCCGTATGCCCGACACCCCCGTTCCGCCCGTGATCCTGGGCGACGAACCCGGCTCCTTCCCGTACGGCGTGCTCGCCGAGCGGCACCCCGCGATCATCCGCCAGGTGCGCGACGCCCTTCCCTACGGCCCCGACGAGCGCCGCGCGCTCGACGCACTCCTGAAGAACTGCACCGAGGGCGTGATCGAACCGCTTCCCGACGGCGCGCACGACCGGGACCGGTGGCGGACCTGGGGCCTGGACACGTACACGGGCCGGTCCTGGTTCGAGGTGCCGTGGCTGTGGTCGGAGAGCTACTTCTACCGGCAACTCCTCGAAGCCACAGGGTACTTCGCGGCCGGACCCTGGCAGGGCATCGATCCCTTCCGCCCCTCCAAACTCGCCGAGCTGGCCGCCCCGGAGACCGACGCCGAACTGGCCGCCCTCGACGGCCTGGCGGAGCTTGCGGCCGACGAGCAGGCCGAGGCCCTGCTGCACGGATCGCTCTGGGGCAACCGCGCCGACCTCGGGTTCCGGCTGTCCGACCCCGGCGGCCCCGCCGCCGGGACCACCCCGGCGCTGGTAGCCGACGCCGGCGCGGCCCTGTGGTCGCTGCTCCCGCCCGACGGCACCGGCACGCTCTGTCTGGTCGCCGACAACGCGGGCCGCGAACTCGTCCCCGACCTGCTCCTGGTGGCCCGGCTGCTCGAAGAGGGGCGGGTGGAGCGGGCGGTGCTGCACATCAAGCCGTACCCGTACTACGTCTCCGACGCCACCACCGCCGACGTGCTCGACGCGGTCCGCCGGCTCACCGAGGCGCCGGGCGCGGCCGCCGGGTACGGGCGGCGCGTCCGGGACGCGCTGACCGACGGCCGCATCCGGCTGCGCGCCCACCCCTTCGCCTGCGCCCCGCTCGGGTACGCGGAGATGCCCGCCGAGCTGTACCGGGAGTTCGGCGCCGCCGACCTGACCGTCTTCAAGGGCGACCTCAACTACCGTCGGCTGGTGGGCGATCGCCGATGGCCGCCGACCACCCCGTTCGCCGAGGTCACCGCCTACTTCCCCGGACCGGTCGCCGCCCTGCGCACCCTCAAGTCCGATGTCGTCACCGGACTCGACGCCGCCACCCGCGACGCGCTCGACGCCGACGAGGGACAGCGCTGGCGGACGAGCGGACGGCACGCGATGATCCAGGTGAAGGGCTGAGGCAGCCACACCACCGGGCGGGGTGAGGGCGAAGGCCCGGCGGAGGAGCGTATCGGCCGGGAAATCCGACCGGTTCGGACCCGATTCACGCGATGGTGTGATCATGTCCGGCCGGGCGGATGCGCCTCGGAGGGCCCGGGTAGGGCCCGGCCATGACGCAGCCGTTCGAACTCCCGCACTTCTACATGCCGTACCCCGCGCGGTTGAACCCCCACCTCGACGAGGCGCGCGCCCACTCGACCCGGTGGGCGCGCGAGATGGGCATGCTGGAGGGGTCGGGGATCTGGGAGCAGGCGGACCTCGACGCGCACGACTACGGCCTGCTCTGCGCCTACACCCACCCCGACTGCGACGGCCCCGCGCTGTCGCTGATCACCGACTGGTACGTGTGGGTGTTCTTCTTCGACGACCACTTCCTCGACATGTTCAAGCGCACCCCCGACCGCGCCGCGGGCAAGGCCCACCTGGACCGGCTGCCGCTGTTCATGCCGCTGGACCCGGCAACTCCCGTGCCCCAGCCGCAGAACCCGGTCGAGGCGGGGCTGGCCGACCTGTGGGCGCGCACCGTGCCGTCGATGTCCGCCGGCTGGCGCCGCCGCTTCGCCGTCGCCACCGAGCACCTGCTCAACGAGTCGATGTGGGAGCTGTCCAACATCGACGAGGGACGGATCGCCAACCCCGTCGAGTACATCGAGATGCGCCGCAAGGTGGGCGGCGCACCCTGGTCGGCGGGGCTCGTCGAGTACGCCACCGCCGAAGTACCCGAGTCCGTCGCCGGATCGAGGCCGCTGCGGGTGCTGATGGAGACCTTCTCCGACGCCGTGCACCTGCGCAACGACCTGTTCTCCTACCAGCGGGAGGTGCAGGACGAGGGCGAGAACAGCAACGGCGTGCTGGTCCTGGAGACCTTCTTCGGCTGCACCACCCAGCAGGCCGCCGACATCGTCAACGACGTCCTCACCTCACGGCTGCACCAGTTCGAGCACACCGCCGTGACCGAGGTGCCCGCCCTGGCCGTGGACCGGGGCCTGACCCCCGGCGAGGTCGCGGCGGTGGCGGCGTACACGAAGGGGCTCCAGGACTGGCAGTCCGGCGGCCACGAATGGCACCTGCGATCCAGCCGGTACATGAACGAGGGCGCCCGGGCCGTGCCGTTCTGGCACGGCCCGACCGGGCCCGGCACCTCCGCCTCGGACATCGGCGCGCTGCTCGCCGCCGCGGCCGCGGAACGCCTGCGCGCCCACGCGCACGTGCCGCGCCAGAAGGTGGGCCCCAGCCTGCTGCCCGACTTCCGGATGCCGTTCGCGGTGGAGCTCAGCCCGCACCTCGACGGCGCCCGCCACCGGCTGACCGACTGGATGCACCGCGTCGGCATGCTGGCGGAGGGCGTGTGGGACGAGGACCGGCTTGCCGCGGCCGACCTCCCGCTGTGCGCGGCCGGCCTCGACCCGGACGCGTCCCCCGAGGCCCTCGACATCGGCTCGCGCTGGCTGGCCTGGGGGACCTACGGCGACGACTACTTCCCCCTCGTCTTCGGGCACCGCGGCGACCTCGCCGCCGCCCGGCTGGCCGTCCGGCGCCTGTCCGAGTGCATGCCCGTCGCCGGGGAGGCGGCCCCCGTCCCCGCGAGCGCGATGGAGCGCGGACTGACCGACCTGTGGGCGCGCACCACGGCCGGGATGACCCCCGAGGCCCGCGCCACGCTCAAGGAGTCCGTGGACAGGATGACCGAGAGCTGGGTGTGGGAGCTGGCCAACCAGCTCCAGAACCGGATCCCCGACCCGGTCGACTACCTGGAGATGCGGCGCGCCACCTTCGGCTCCGACCTCACCCTGAGCCTGTGCCGGTTCGGCCACGGGCCCGCCGTCCCGGCGGAGGTGTACCGCAGCGGGCCCGTCCGCTCCCTGGAGAACGCGGCCGTCGACTACGCCTGCCTGCTCAACGACGTCTTCTCGTACCAGAAGGAGATCGAGTACGAGGGCGAGATCCACAACGCCGTCCTCGTCGTGCAGAACTTCTTCGGCTGCGACTACCCGGCCGCCCTGCGCGTGGTCGCCGACCTGATGAACCAGCGCATGCGCCAGTTCGAACACGTCGTCGCGCACGAACTGCCCGTCCTCTACGACGACTTCGGCCTGTCGGACGAGGCGCGCGAGGTGATGCGGGGCTATGTGTCCGATCTGGAGAACTGGATGGCGGGCATCCTGAACTGGCACCGCCAGGTCGACCGCTACAAGTCCGCCTATCTGGCCCGCCGTTCGCACGGCTTCCTGCCGAACCGCCCGCCCGCGCTCACCCCCGCGGCCGGCTGAACCGGGCTTCCCGCGACGCGTGTTCCACGGCCGCCCGCGCCAGCGCCCGGACCATCGGGTGCGGGCGCGAGCCGTCGCCGGACAGCTCCGGCTGGAAGAGGGACATCAAGTAGAAGGGGTGGCCGGGCAGTTCCGCGATCCGGACCCGGCCGTCCTCGTCGTGGCCGGAGAAGCGCAGCCCGTGGGTGCGCAGGGTGTCGAGGTGCCGGGAGGGGCCGTACGCGCAGAAGTAGCGCTCCACGGTGTGCTCCGCGCCGATCACGGACTGGGCCAGCGAGCCCGGCTCGACCGTCACCGCCGCCTCGTGGCCCACCAGCGAGCAGGCCAGCGGCTCGATCAGGAAGTCGTCGGCGTCCGGCTCGTTCTCGGCGTGCGCCACCCGGGTCAGTCCGCAGACGTCACGGGCGAACTCCAGCAGCGCGTGCTGGAACCCGCCGCACGTGCCGAGGAACGGGATGCCCTCCTCGCGTGCGGTCCGGATCGCGGACAGCACGCCCGCCTCGCTGCGGTACGGGCTGCCCGGCACCACCCAGACCGCGTCGAAGCCGCGTACCGCGTCCTCGGCGGCGGCGTCCTCGGAGGGGATCCAGTAGGCGTCGAGGACGAGCCGGTCGCGCTCGGCCAGGGCGTCCAGCAGCAGGGGGATACGGGCGTGCGAGGCGACCTGGGGTGAGCGGTCGCCGACCAGGGCGATCCTCGCCGTGTGCGTCTGTGTCATGCACCTCATCCTGGGCGTGCCCGCAGTTCACGTCCAACGATGATTTCTGCACACGCGATAAGCATTGCTGATGGCATGCTGAGGAGGCATGGACCCGCATCTCCTGCGCACCTACGTCACCGTGGCCCGCCTCGCCTCCTTCTCGGCGGCCGCCCGCGAGCTGGGCTACACCCAGTCCGCGGTCTCCCAGCACATCGCCGCGCTGGAACAGGACCTCGGCACCGACCTGCTCACCCGGCGTCCGGTCGCCCCCACCCCGGCCGGCGAGCGGCTCCTGGAGCACGCGGGCCCGCTCCTGCTGCGCCTGGAGGCGGCCCGCGCGGACGTCGTGCGCAGGGCGGCCGCACCCGAGCACGGACTGACGCTCGCGACCACCCCGACCGCCCTGGGCCCGCGTACCGTCGCGGCGCTCCCGCGGGCCGGGGTGACCCTGCGGGTGCTGGCCCGCGAGGAGGTCCCCGAGGCGGTCGCCGCCGGCCGCGCGGACCTCGGACTGGTCGACGGACTGGCCGCCCCCAGCGATCCGCTGCGGCTGCCCGACGTGGCACCCCTGACGACGTACGGGGTCGGCGAGGAGTCCGTCTGCGTCCTGCTGCCCGACACCCATCCGCTGGCCGGCCGCCCGGGGCTGCGGCTCGGCGACCTGGCCCACGCCCGGTGGCTGGACGCGCCCGACGCGGGGCTGCCGCTGGCGCAGCTGCGGGCCGCCGCGGGCGGGTCCGGCTTCCGCCCGGCGCTGCGGTACGAAGGGACCGACGTCCGCGTGCTGACCGCCCTGGCGGCCGCGGGGCACGGGCTGACCCTGCTGCCGCGGACGGCCGCCACCGGGGTGCCGGGCGCCGTCGCCGTGCCGCTCGCGCAGCCGCGTGTCGTCCATCGCGTCGAACTGGTGTGCCTGGGCACGCCGGGCGGCCCGGCGGCCCGGCTGGCGGAGGTGCTGCTGGACGGCGGGGCCGGCGCCGGGACCCCGGTGTGACGAAGGGGGGGCGGGCGGCCCGATCGGGCCGGGGCGTGAAGACGTCCAGGCCGGCCTGTGCGGGCCGGCCTGGACGCTGTGTGCGGTGCGGGGTGTGGAACGGACGGTCAGACGAGGTCGAACCGGTCCAGGTCCATGACCTTGGTCCACGCGGCGGCGAAGTCCTTCACGAACTTCTCCTTCGCGTCGTCGCTCGCGTAGACCTCCGCGAGCGCGCGCAGCTCGGAGTTGGAGCCGAAGACCAGGTCGGCGCGGCTACCGGTCCACTTGACCTGGCCGGAGGCGTCGCGGCCCTCGAACGTGGTCGCGTCCTCGGAGGTCGCCTTCCACGTCGTGTCCAGGTCGAGCAGGTTGGTGAAGAAGTCGTTCGTCAGCACCCCGGGGGTGGCGGTGAGGACACCGAGCGACGACTGCTTGTGGTTCGCGCCCAGCACGCGCAGTCCGCCGACGAGGACCGTCATCTCCGGCGCGCTCAGGGTCAGCAGGTTCGCCCGGTCCAGCAGCAGGTACTCGGCCGGCAGGCGGTTGCCCTTGCCGAGGTAGTTGCGGAACCCGTCGGCGGCCGGCTCCAGCGCGGCGAACGACTCCACGTCGGTCTGGTCCTGCGAGGCGTCCGCACGGCCCGGCGTGAAGGCGACCTCGACGTCGACGCCGGCGTCCTTGGCAGCCTTCTCGACGGCCGCGGAGCCGGCGAGCACGATCAGGTCGGCGAGGGAGATCTCCTTGCCGCCGGACTGGGCGGAGTTGAAGGACTCCTGGATGCCCTCCAGGGTGCGCAGCACCTGGGCGAGCTGGTCGGGGTCGTTGACCTCCCAGCCGCTCTGCGGCTGAAGACGCAGACGCGCGCCGTTGGCGCCGCCGCGCTTGTCGCTGCCGCGGAAGGACGAGGCCGACGCCCACGCGGCGGACACCAGCTGCGACACCGACAGACCCGAGGCGAGGACCTGGGCCTTGAGGGCGGCGACGTCGTCGGCGTCCACGAGCTCGTGCGTGACCGCGGGGATCGGGTCCTGCCAGATCAGCACCTCGGAGGGGACCTCCGGGCCGAGGTAGCGCGCGAGCGGGCCCATGTCGCGGTGGGTCAGCTTGAACCAGGCGCGGGCGAACGCGTCCGCGAACTCCTCGGGGTTCTCGTGGAAGCGGCGCGAGATCGGCTCGTAGGCCGGGTCCAGGCGCAGCGCGAGGTCGGTCGTCAGCATGGTCGGGGCCAGGCTCTTCGACGCGTCGTGGGCGTGCGGGATGGTGCCGGCGCCGGCCCCGTCCTTCGCCACCCACTGGTGGGCGCCCGCCGGGCTCTGGGTCAGCTCCCACTCGTAGCCGAACAGATTGTCGAAGAAGCCGTTGCCCCACTGCGTGGGCGTGGCGGTCCAGGTGACCTCCAGACCGCTGGTGATCGCGTCGGCGCCCTTGCCGGTGCCGAAGGAGCTCTTCCAGCCCAGGCCCTGCTCCTCGATCGAGGCGGCCTCGGGGTCGGCGCCGACGTTCTCCGCCGGGCCCGCGCCGTGGGTCTTGCCGAAGGTGTGACCGCCCGCGATCAGGGCGACCGTCTCCTCGTCGTTCATCGCCATCCGGCGGAACGTCTCACGGATGTCGCGGGCCGCGGCCAGCGGGTCCGGGTTGCCGTTGGGGCCCTCGGGGTTGACGTAGATCAGGCCCATCTGGACCGCGCCCAGCGGGTTCTCCAGCTCGCGGTCACCGGTGTAGCGCTGGTCGTCGAGCCAGGTGGTCTCGGGACCCCAGTAGACGTCCTCGTCGGCCTCCCAGACGTCCGGGCGGCCGCCGGCGAAGCCGAAGGTCTTGAAGCCCATCGTCTCCAGGGCGACATTGCCGGTGAGGATCATGAGGTCGGCCCACGAGATGCTCTGGCCGTACTTCTTCTTGACCGGCCACAGCAGACGGCGGGCCTTGTCCAGGTTGCCGTTGTCCGGCCAGCTGTTGAGCGGGGCGAAGCGCTGCTGCCCGGCGCCCGCGCCGCCACGGCCGTCGCTGATCCGGTAGGTGCCGGCGCTGTGCCAGGCCATCCGGATCATGAGCGGGCCGTAGTTGCCGAAGTCGGCCGGCCACCAGTCCTGCGAGTCCGTGAGCACCTCGGCGATGTCCCGCTTCACGGCGGCGAGGTCGAGGGCCTCGAACGCCTTGGCGTAGTCGAAGTCCTCGCCCAGCGGGTTCGCCACGGCGGGGTTCTTGGCAAGGATCTTCAGATTGAGCCGTTCCGGCCACCACTGGCGGTTTCCACCGCCCTGCGTCGGGTGCGCGGCGCGCTCATGCGCGACCGGGCAACCACCTGCGCCCCCGGACTTCGCGTCGGTGACGATTGCGTCGTGGTTCTCGGACATGGGATGGGAATCCTTCCGGATGGGGCGGATCACTGTGCTCAGGGGCCGCGGGAGGAGGGACGGACGGGACACCGACTCCCGTAGAGCTGCGGTGAGCGCGAGAAAAGCCTCGCACAGTCACTGCGTCCGCTCCTGTCGTACTGGTGTCTTTTTGTCCCTTGGCCAGCGCCTGATCCGATCCTACAATGGACAGAGTCTTAGTCAAGAAGCACACTAAACCCATATCCGATAGGAACCCGGATGTCCACTGGTAAAATCCCGGGTGTCCCACCGAACGTGAATAGGTGAACCGATATGAGTGACCTGCTGGAGCGACTGCGAGGCCGCGGCTGGCGGATGACCTCCCAGCGGCGTGTCGTTGCGGAGGTCCTCGACGGCGACCACGTGCACCTCACCGCTGACGAGGTGCACGCCCGTGCTGCCCAGCGGCTGCCCGAGATCTCCCGGGCGACCGTCTACAACACACTGGGCGAGATGGTCACCCTCGGCGAGGTCATAGAGGTCTCCACCGACGGCCGCGCCAAGCGCTACGACCCCAACGCGCACCGGCCGCACCAGCACCTCGTGTGCTCCAGCTGCGGCACCATCCGCGACGTCCACCCCACCGGCGATCCGCTGGCCGACCTTCCGGCGGTGGAACGGTTCGGCTTCACGGTCTCCGACGTCGAGGTCACCTACCGCGGGCTGTGCCCCTCCTGCGCGTAGCGCGGTGACGGCGCGCGGGGCGCCGACGGGGGAATGATGCCCGTCCCCGACCCCGGGTCAGTCTCACTCGTTCGTGTCTCGTCCCACGCCGGTGCTCGGGGTAGAGCACCGGGCGGAGGCGATCCATGGAACAGACCGCGTTGCGTCCCAAACCGATGCCCGGACAGCGGCCGACGGGCGCTGCCGGCCCCGAGGGCGGCACCCCGCGCCCGCACGCCGCGCGCCGCCGCGGCCGACGGCTCACGACCCTGTTGTTCGGACTGCTCCTGGGGACGGCGCTGGTGCTGTCCGGGGTGGGCCTCGGGACGGTGGGGGCCACGGTGATCAGCATGGGCAAGCTCGCCGAACTCCAGCGACGGGCGGCGGGCTCCCACGCCCCGGCGGCCGCCGATCCCGAGTCCGCCGGCGCCCGCTCCGGTGCCGCCCGTCCCGAGTCCGCCGCCGGCCGCTCCGGTGCCGCCGTGTCCCCGTCGCCGTCCCCGTCGCCCGCCGTCCCCACGGCGACCCTCGGCGTCGAGGCGGTCGACGCCGAGCGGCCCGGGGCGCTGGTCGTCGGCGTCCACGTCCCCGGCCCCGGGTACTCGGCGGGGCTGGTCCGCGGCGATGTGCTCCTCGCCGTCGGCAGGACCCGGATCGGCTCGGCGGCCGACCTCGCTCACGCCGTCGCCCACGCCCGCCCCGGCAGAGAGCTCACCCTGACCGTCCGGCACCACGACGGCGGCCGCCGGCGCCTGCGGGCCGTCCCGGGCGTCGTCACCTGACGCCGCCGCGCCGCCCCACCACCTCGCTGTACGAGCTGACCGGCGGACGCGGGTCGGATGTCGCGGGTCGGCTGCCGTGGACCGGCGGGCGTGTGCTGTCCGGTGTGGGCCTTCGGGTGCGGGTGGGCTGCCGCGGGCCGTCCGGTGCCGGGTTGGCTGCTGTGGGCCTGTCGGTGTCGGGCGTTTGGTGTGGGATGGCCGGTGTGGGTGGGCTGCCGCGGGCCGTTCGGCGCTGGGTCGGCTGCCGAGGGCCGGGCAGTGGGGGAG
>NZ_VJZD01000244.1 GCF_009377175.1 Streptomyces adustus | reverse complement strand
CTGCTCCGCAGACGCGACGCGGCGCCGCTACGCGGCGCGTCCCGGCGCTGCGCGCCGGAGGCCCCGGGCTCCGCCCGGGACGGGGCGACCGCTCCGCGCTCGCCCAACCAACCAGCGCTCCGCGCAGGTTGGAGCCTGGATCGCTCCGCGATCCAGGCAAAAGCGCAGCAGTAGGGCGGCAGTGAAGGGAGGGGGCCGGCTCCCCTTTTTGCTTGGGTTGACGCTCCGTCAACCCCCGGCCCGTGCGTCAAAACTGACGACGGGATGGACTCTGGGATGACACCCCACCACCGACCCACCCCGGAAACCCGTTCGGAGAATGCGTCAATTCAGTTCCGGGATCGGTTCTGGAATGAGGCTGGTCGCTCTCCGCGGTCAAATCTATTTCAGGCAGCTGGAAGCTCCGGAGCGTTCGGAATATCGGCGGAAATCCCGCCGATGGAAAGTCCGAGCATAAGCCCGCCCTCTAGTGCGGCAAGCAGAGAAGAGAGCTGTTCACGCTCTTCTGGTGTTCCACCGTCAGTGTGCTTAAGTTTTTGCAGTTTGTTTCGAGCAGACACCAGAACGCGCGCCAGGATATCGTGAAACACGCTGGGTCCGACACCGTCGTCGTATTGGTTTTCTATCCTCAGTGCGTCTACGGAGCCGCCTCCGTAGACAAAGCACAGGGCTTCTGCTCGCTTTGTCGGTTGGCGTACTCCCTGCTTGTTGATGTGCGTCATTTCTGGTTCGTCTGGCAGGTTTTCATCAGCCCATGCGAGAACCACGCTAGGCGGGAATGCCTCGCGCATAATCCTGTCGAGAAGCTCAATCAGGGAATTCGCTGCCTGTGAAACTCCGTCTTCGGAGTAGCGGAGGGCATCTCGGGCGCCGCGAATCTTCCTCACGAGCGCAGAGTTGGCTCGCTCCACTCTTCTGGTTGAAGCCTCCGTCACCAGGGCACGGAAATCTGCCACGAGGTCGTCTACCTGGTCCTTCGACCATGATGCCAGGTCTGCTTCGGTCGCCCCCGTAAGGCTCATGGGGAGAGAGGCAAAGAGCTTCTCGCCCATGAATTTATCCAGACTGACCATCAAATCGACGGTATTGAAGGTCAAGAGTTGTGCACGGCTTGCCGGTTTGATCTGATTCTGGGAAACCAGAGTCGTAGCGTCCCGCCAGGCAATGGCAAATGGCATGAGGGCGCGCGCGGCTCGGCGGAGCGCCAGTACCAGCGCTGCGGCGTCTTCTTTGAATGCTTCGATCAGCAGCCGATATTGGGCCGCGCCCAAGAGTTTCTCGGCAAATTTTTGGTACGTCTGTCCATTGAACTGCTCAAGCCAAGCCTTGGTTTTCTCTGCCTCGAAATCATCGCCCAAGGAAAGCAGGGTCTGGGACAGGGCTTCGCCGCCATCGGGGAAGCAGTCTTCGATCTTTTCTTGCCAAGGCCGCTGATCATTCGGATCCGTGAGGACTTTCGCTATCACGACGACGGTTTCCGTGATCACGATGGCAGCCTCGTGAAAGTGAAGTGCCTTGAGGAGAGCGGGGTCTAGGCTCCGGACGTAGGTGGCGAGGCTGGATCGGTATACGGGAACCGGAGTGGAGTCTTGCATTGCGTTCAGCCTCGTTTCGCACCGTTCGTACGCTCAGTGCAAAGGTACCGGGAGGCATGGTGATGTTGGTAGGGGATATTTAATGGAACGTCAGGCTCCGTTATCCAGCCCCTCGCGACAGGGCGCACAGGGCTTCGCGGTTGATGCTAAGCGGTCCGCTCACACATCGTCATCGGCTGGCGCAGGGAGGAAGGTTGGCCCCGGTGTCTGCTACTGGCGGGCGAGGCCAGCCGGGTCGATGTCGACCGGGAACGGGGCGTGGATGCGGGTGGTGGCGCCAGCGAGGGCGGTGAGGGTTTCGATGTACCGGCCGCCCTGCAACTCGCTGACGATCAGACGTGGGGCGGGTTCGAACTCCAGGCGCCAGAAGTGCGGGATCGCCGCCTCTGCGTAGAGCAGGGGCTTGAACTTGCGGTCCATGGTCTTGTTGCCGGGCGAGACGAGTTCGATCACGAGCTGCACCGCGTCCGCGTCCACGCTGACCGTGTCCTCCACCGTGGCGCCCGCGTCGGTGACCACTAGGTCAGGCACGACCAGGCCGGAGGGCAGGGTCACGTTGATGGCCTCAAGGACCTCCACGGGTGCGCCGGCCGCGCGCGCGGCTGCGTCGAGGATGACGTGGAGCCGGAAGGACGCCCGCTGGTGGCGGACTCCGGGCGCGGGTGACATCACCAGGGACTCTCCGAGCAGCTCATAGCGGGTCGTGCGGTCCTCGGGCAGCGCCAGGACGTCAGGGATGGTCCAGGGCCCGGTGTGGTCGGTAGCAACGCTCATCGCCTCCACCTCCTCCAGGTCGAGCGGCTTCTTCCAGTGTGCCGCCAGCGTTGTGCTGCTGTCTGTGCCAGGGTCCATGCGGATTGTTGCATCGGGCCGAGATCTCGCCCCGTGGCGGGCCTGCCTGCACTTCTGGTTCCAGAAGGATGCCGGTGTGAGCGAGACTCCGTGGGGCTACAAGCTGCGCAGGGCTTTGTGGCGAAATCACTTGTCCATGCCATAGGTCTTCACAGCACGTCGTAGCTGCTGCTCCACGTCGAAACGGTTCAGGTTCTCAGTAGTGGCGTAGTGGGTCACCGCATTTTGAATCGCGGTGGCCGCCTCAAGCCAGATACGTCGCTGTTGTGCGCGCTCATCGGGGGAATCAAGGTGTTCCAGCTTGATGCGTTCAAGATTGGCAGCGTGTTGCAGTGCGATTAGTGGTGTCGGAAGTCCGCTGAGGGCGGGTTCGTCGCTGCGAGTGGTGGGAGCGCACGATGGTGCGTCTGCGAGGGAAGTGGCGGGGGCTTCCGTCTCGGCTGCTGGTGCCGACGGCTGGGAAGGGATCAGCGGCTGCCGCGGTACTAGCGGGGCGTCGACCCGGTGGGGGGACCCGTTGATTCGCGGTGGGACTGCTGCAGAGTCCTCTTCAACGGGGAGGCCGGAGCGACGCGGGGCAGGGCGGTCCACGGTGCGGGTCAGTTCCACGCCGTAGAGGCCGCGGCGCTCAAGCTGCGCACTGGGGACGAAGGTGTCGTCGCCGAAGTTGCACGTGGTGTCGACGTCTCTGCCGGAGAAGTGGATAGCTTCCTCGGCAGGTTGCTGTTCTTCGTTACCAGGTTCTTCATCGTTCTGATAGTCGGCCCAGCGGTCCCGGTGCTGCGCCGGCACCCACATGTAGGCGCCTGAGCGTCGGTCCTTGCGAGATGCGGCGAACAGCGAGGCCACGCTGCCCGTGGCTGCTCCGATCAGTGTCTGGCCGACCGTTACACCTCGAGTGTTGCCCGTATGGCCGGTCCATCCGGTCCCTTCGTCGTCCTGGCGGCGTGGGGTGTCCCACTGCAGGTGCGTCTTCCCGCAGCCTGTCTTGATACGGGCATCGGGGCATGGCCGCTCAGCACTCGCGGTGCACAGCCACTCAACAAGGATTCGAAAGCCGCCGATCAATGCGAGATCTGCTGCGCTGCTGATTTCTCGCCAGGTCATCGACCTGGTCAGCATCCAGTTGGCCCGGTCGATCAAGTGGAACCTGTCGTCGTGCGTGATCCAGTTGGCGGCCAGTCCCGCCGCGGCATGATTCTTGGAGCGCCGCAACACGGTGTCGGCACTGGCGTTGTAGTACTGGGCTTCACACGCCAGGCTCAGTCCGCCGGCACCCACGATGGTCACGTCCGGCCGCGAAGTACGGTTCTTGGTCGTCTTCTCCACGTAGACCTCCAGACCGGCCCCTTGGCCGGTGCGGGCCAGGAAGTCCTTCATGGCCTTGTGCCGGTCGCTCTCCTCCGGCGTCATCTCATGCGGCGTCGGCAGATGGGCGGCGCGCAACCGCTGGACACCGTCGGGACCGCGGTGCCGACGTACGTACATGTGGGGACTCTTGACACCGCTTTGTTCAGCCTTGCACGGGCGTCCCAGGCTCTTCTGAGCGCAGACCAGAAGCTCCCGGTCCCTCTGAGCCACGGGGACCAGCAAGCTGTCCCTGAGTTCCGGCAAGCCTGGCCAGTTGCTCCCCAGCCCAAGGTCTTCCCGGTCAAGGTTGAGGATCCGCTGGAGACCGGAATGGAACACGCCATTACTCATCGATACCCCCGCCAAGACGATGCCCGAGATACGCCTTCTTCAAAGTAGGACGTGCCACTGACAGCGAGGTCAGACGAGTCTGATTTCATCTCGAAAAGCGAACTGGCGTGCGAAATATGTGACGGGAATGGCACGTGCGCAAAACAGCCAGGAAGCCAACCAACGCAGAGACGAGGTGAGGAGCAGTCGGCCCCTCACCTTGGCCACGCCATGCCGCGTCCTACAGATCACGCCTCAGGACCGCAGGGTTCTGCAGCAAGCGGATCGCCAGTGCACCCGCGCCAGTCGCGCAAGTATCAAGCAGCGAAGCCGATGTGGGTGACGTGCTCGTACTGGCCCCACTGGGAGCCGAGGTCGACCACAGCGTCATCGACCCATGCGGTGTCGAGCGCAGCGTCGTCGTCGGCGGCCCAGGCGGCAACGATACGGTCCCAGTGACGCACGTTCAGCGTCCGGTACTCGACGGCCCGTTGGTGTGAGCGGGTGACCTGGGACTGGTTGAGCGGGTGGAACTCCACGCGGGTGCCGCGCCCTTCCCGGTTGAGGCGGGCGAGCAGGTAGCGGGCCACGTTCTCCCGGCGGACCGCACGGTAAGCCTGCTCGATCGCTGCGAGGTTCGCGCGGGAGGGCGAGCGGGTGCCGGCGAGCCAGGCCCGGATGGTGCGGGGCGTGGCGGTGAAGCCGGCTTCGCGGGCTGCGGCGCGGGCGTGGTCGGTGCGGGTGAGGTAGTGCAGGCGGGCGAGCAGGCCGCGCCGGGCCGTGATCGGGGTGGCGATGTACCCCGCGAGCGCGTCCAGTTGCCGTGCGACGGCCTCATGGCCCTTGATGCCGCGCGCGCCGAACTTGCCGAAGTCGAGATTCCTCTCGGGCATCCGTACGGCCTCCTTCCTTGATCGTCTGTGTGGGCACCTGAGGGCCGTTCCCGAGGCCGGACGGGGAAATCCCCGCCCGGCGCCTTCTCGGGCAACACAGGGCCGCGCAGGGGGTCTAGCAGCCAGCTACGTCCGGGTGGCAGCGCGGGCACTTCTCGCCGGTGCCCAGCTCCCCGAGGGTCCTGAACCGCGGGTTGAGCCGGGCGGCGGGAGTTCCCTCGCCGCACTGTCCGCACCACTCAGGCACGCCGGGAGTGCTCGGACCGGAAGTCACTGAGGTGATGGGTGCCTTGGACATCTCCACGTGCCGGAACATGTCCGTCCAGCCGCGCCCGGCCATTTCCCGGGCGCGGTCGCACAGCCAGGCTTCGGGGAGTCCCTGGGCAAGCAATTCGACGGCTTGGCGCTCGAGTTTGGCCCGGGTGCCGTTCAGGACTGGTCGGCCGAGGCCAGCAGAGTACGCGGCCACGATCCGCCTCCCTGCTGCTGCGCTTTCGCTTGAAGCCTCTCGCTGATGCGGGACGTCAGCCTTGAGGGGGTTCTCTTCCTCCGGCGCAGCCTCGTTCTCTCTCTCTCCATCCGGCGGGACGTCTCCAAGGGCTTCAGCGTCACCGTCGACAGGAGAGAGAGAAGAGGGAGAAGGAGAGGGAAGGAGAAGGGGTGCAGATCTCGCACCCCCATCCCCGGCAGATTTCGCAGGGGGGGTTGACCTGGGGTTTTCCTCGGGCGCCTCATCGAACGAGAGTTCCTCGATGAGCGTCGGTCCGTAGTCCGTCCGCTTGCGCTTCATGCTCGCGAGCAGATCCAGGTTCACGCGGAACAGGTTCGCGATCTGCGCCCCGTTCTTCGGGCTGAACCGAGGCACGGACTTCAGCAGCCGACGCTTCTCCAGGCGCACTTTCTGGTCCCGCGCGGACCTGAGGGACATGTGCGCCTCGTCGGCCAGCTGCGGCATGGACGCGATGACGTACCCACGGTCGTCGGTGTGGTTGCAGCAGGCCATCAGGAACGCGCCCTCGCCCACGCTCAGCCCCTCGGCCTTGAAGACCAGGTTCATGTGCTGGATCACCGGGTCACCTCCACCAGCTGGTGGAGGGCGGCGGCCGGGAAGGCCTCGCACTCTGGCGTAGTCGGTGGGCTTGAGGTAGTCCGCACGGTCGGCGGACGGTAGAACAGGCGACGCAACTGGGTCATCTCCCCAGGTAGGGGAGCCGCGGCCAGCAGATGTGATCTAGCGCCAGACCCGGAGTAGTGGCGTTGCGCTCTTTGTTGCGCATACTCTGGGTATAGGTGACCACGCGGGCCAATGGCCCACGGGCATCACCCGGCAGACGAGGTCACCTCGCTGCTCACGACTCGAAGCTTTGGTAGGGCGAGCGAGTCGAGCTTGGAAGCGGCTCCTGTTGTGGCGACAGGGGCCGCTTCGCATTTATGGAGATCGGGAGCGCATCGGTCTTCTTAACCTGCTTCTCGGTGAGTCGATTCTTCACCAGGCATTACTTGTGGGTGCTTATCTGCCCAACCTCTTAGAAGTCGGGCGTAAGCCTCCAGGTGGCGGCGGCGAGGTTTGGCCGTTCCGGTCTCCCAGCGATGGAACGCGACCCTGGTGACGCCGAAGACCTCGGCGACCTCTTCCTGGGTGAGCCCGTCGGCTTTGCGGAGGCGTGCCCGGACTTCCGGCGATGGCATAGTGTCCGGCCGCGCGAGTAGAGCGTCGACTGCATCGAGTAGGTCAGACACTGGTCCCTCTCTTCTCACGTGATCCAGAACTATACATAAATGTTCACTCTGGGCTGTGTAGTTGGTGGTATGACAGGTGAAAATCTCGTCGAGCTAGGGTCACCGGCATGCGTCTCGCTCTCTTCGACCTGGACGGAACCCTGGTCGACCGTAGATCCGCCTTCACGGATGCCCTTGCTCAGCTCAGCCACGATCACGGCTATGGCCCCGAGATCGAGCGCTGGCTGATTACTGAACTGGCCGATCGCGCGGACCACAGCGACTTCGAGCGTCTGCGCCACACCTTTCAACTGAACGAGTCAGCCGATCATTTGTGGCGCGTCTACGTGGACCGCATGGCATCCGCCGTGCACTGTCGGCCCGCCGTCCTCGACAGCCTGGCACGACTCAAGGCCGCCGGGTGGAACATAGGCGTCGCGACCAATGGTTCCAGCGACATTCAGCGCGCCAAGGTCCGGGCAACTGGCCTCGCGGACCTGATCGACGGGATCGCCGCTTCCGGTGACATTGACGTCCGTAAGCCAGACTCCCGGCTTTTCGAGCTCGCAGCCGCACGTTGCGGCACCCAGCTGACGCCCGGCGACTGGATGACCGGCGACAACCCCGAAACCGACATCGCTGGCGGCTACCAGGCGGGGCTCCGCACCATCTGGATCGACGGTCGCCCCTGGCCGGGGGGCCTTGTCGCACCCCATCACACCGTCGAGGACGTCACCGAGGCCATCGACTACCTCCTCACCCACTCTGCGGAGTAACCCCATGCCCCACCAGCCGATCGTCGGCATCCTCCACCCTGGCAGCATGGGCGCCGCCCTCGCCGCCTGCGCCGCAGCCAACGCGGCCAATGTCCTGTGGTGCGAGACCGGGCGCAGCACCGCAACTCTGGAGCGCGCCGTCCAGTTCGGGCTGACGCCTGTGGCCACGCTGTCCGAGTTGCTGGACCGCAGCGACATCGTCATCAGTCTCTGCCCGCCGGCCGCAGCTGAGGACCTGGCCCGCGACGTTGCCGGGCACAGCTTCGCCGGGGTGTACGTAGAGGCGAACGCCATCAACCCCGAACGCACGAAACGAATCGCCACGCTGCTCGAACCGCACGCGATCGTCGTGGACGGCGGTGTCGTGGGCTCTCCTCCGACGCGCGGGAAGACCCCGACCCTGTACGTCTCCGGCCCGGCCGATGCGACCGAACGGGTTGAGGCGCTGTTCGCGGGCACTGCGGTGCAGACGGCGGTGCTGGGCACGGAGGTCGGGAAGGCGTCCGCGCTGAAGCTGGCGTACGCCAGCTTCCAGAAGACATCGCGCGTGTTGGTGGCGCTCGCAATCGGCATGGCGCGTGAGCACGACGTCGACCAGGAGCTCATCGAGGTCGCCTCCCGGCGCACCGACTCATACCTTTCCGAGCCGCAGTACGTCGCCAAGACCGCGGCCCGCGCCTGGCGCTGGGGTCCGGAACTGGAGGAAGCCGCCGACACCCTCGCGGCTGCCGGCCTGCCGCCGGAGATGCTGCGCGCGGCCGCGTCCACACTGGCACGGTGGGACGACGTCAAGGACGACGGCGAGCTCACGCTCACCGACGCCCTGGACCGACTTGCCCAGCCATAACCCGAGCTCATGTCGTCGTCGTTCCCGCCCGCTGCGCCAGCAGCTGGTCGATGAGCCGCGCCGTGTCCTGCGGAGACGCTGTCGTGGTGTCCACCACCAGGTCCCAGATCGTGCCTGGGTGCGAGTCCAGGTCCTTGCGGGTCGCGTCCCACGCCGCCAGGCGCGCCGAGGTATCGCTGTCGCCGCGCCCCGCAGAGCGCTGCTCGGTCACCTCGCGCGGGCACCACAGCAGCACCACAGACCAGTCGGCCGGGTAGCCGTCGACCAGGGCCCGGATGCCGTCGACCTGGCCGAGGTGCACCACCGCCACCCCAGCCTCAAATGCCGCGTCCAGACCGGGCGCGTCGATGACGTACATGTTGCCGTACCGGGCGTTCGCGTAGACGACGTCGCCCGCGGCCTCCAGCTCGCGCAGTTGCTCCGCCGTGCCCATCCGGTAGCCAGCCGACTTGCCCGTCCCGACCTTGAGCCGTTCGAACTGCCGGTAGCGATCGTCGAGCTGTGCCAGGGCCTGGCTGACGGTGTCCTTGCCCGCGGCCGGCGGGCCGTAGAGGACGACACCGTGCGTCATACCGGCACCGCCCCGATCGCCTGTCGGGCCTGATCCGCGAGCGAGATCGCGCCCCCCATCCGGTTGTCGACCACGAGATGCGGGACGACCGGCCGGAGGCCAACGTCGATGGTGGCGACGTACTCCTCCCACCGCTCCAGCTTCCAGGCATCCCGGGCTGCACCGCGATGCGAGATGTACTCGTGCATCGACTCCACATCGCACTGCACCCAGATCGGCGCCACATCGACGCCATGTGACGCACACCGGTTAATCAGGCGCTCCATCCACGCCTGGTCCGTGAGCTCAGCGATGAAGGGGGCGGTCACCACGGTGCTGATACCGCACGACACGTTCGAGTAGACGGCCTGCATCAGCGCCGCATACTCGGCTGGCCGGACCCGCTCGCGGTACAGATCGGTGTGCCGGTCATGTGCCTGCGACCCCAACGCGACCAGCAGCGGCTCCACCAGCGGTCGCGTCAACGGGTCCTTGTCGACCAGCGGCCAGCCTGTCAACTGCGTTAGGAATCGGGCGAACTCGGTCTTCCCCGAGCCCGCGAACCCGCCCACCAGCACCACACACGGCTTGTGCGGGTCGCCGCCGGTACGACGGCGCTTCCACGCCTCCATCACCCGTTGCTGCCATCGGTAGCTGTCAAAGCCGTTGCCGTCCGCGATCCGGGTCAGCGCCCGCTCGACAGCTACGACATGCAGACCATTTCGCTGCTCAGGCAGCGGAGTGACCTCAAACTGGGTCTCTTCACCCGGCAGCGCTGGCCGGAACCCGAGCGACGGCTCCGTCGCCCGGTACAGCAGGCAGTAGGCCCGCCGGTACGGCGGCCCGGGGTAGCTCTCGCCCGTCTCGTGCTGGCTCAGAGTCTGAGGGTTCGCGGCTGGTACGTCCTTCAGCCCGGCTTGCTCGGCAACCAGCCGGAGCCGCTCGCCGGCCTCTTCTAACGTCAGCCCGTGCCGCTCCCGGTGCTCCCTGAGCTTGTCGGGGCGCCACCCTGCGCGCTTACCCACTCCGTCAGCCTCCGTCTTCACCATGATCCGGAGCCTAAGCGCGGGCCCCGAAAACCTGTGTGTAGCTACTCGTTGAAAACACGTTGAGAAACTCGTGCACCAAAGTGACGAGCGCTTCGTGATGTTCCTTCGAGCCCGCGCCGGGTGTGATGGCCCCACAGAACGAGCCATCGGGTGGAGGCCCATCGTGCCGGAGTTGAAGTGCTAAGCGTCGAACTCGTAGTCCAGCACGTACGCGGCCGAATCCATGGTCATCTCGTTGATCTCTACGACTCGACCTTCAGAGTCGAAGGCCGTGCGGGCCAGTTTGATGACCGATCTTTCAGAGGGGATGGCGAGGCGGGCAGCCTCGCTGACCGTGGGCATGCGTACGCGGACTTCCTCTCGGTAGCGCGCCGGTGCGTGGCCAAGGTCCGTCAGGCGAGCGTAGATCCCACCAGGGCCTGTGTCGGCTTGCGTGATGAGGGATCCCGCAACCAGCGACTGAGGCAAGTACGACTCAGCGACCATGACAGGGCGTCCGTCCACCAGGTACCGACGGCTTCGTACGCAGACCGTCTCGCTTGGAGCCAGCTCAAACACGTCCCTGATGTGGGGCGGAGGCGTGACGTTTTCCGAGACAGCGATCTGATCGACGTCTGGCAGTCGTTCGTCTGCGGACCAAATCGTCTTTCCGCTTCCCCACTGATCACGGGCCAGTCGTTTGATGCCGTGGCGTCGAATGAGCTCGAACGACATGACGCGAGGGCTGGCTCCCTTCCTCATCTCGATGAGGCCTTCCGTGCGCAAGATCTTCAGCGCCGCACGGGCGGTGAGACCGGCAACCTCGTGCTGCTCAGCCAGTGCTTTCTCTCCCGGCAGACGATCGCCAGGCCCATAGTCGCCTCGCTCGATCGCTGCCTTCAGTTCGTCAGCGATCTGCTGAGCCTTGGTGGGCTGTGTGCCGGACTTGTCTGCTGCCATCTGTCTCCCTACCTCGGTAACGATCCTATGGGTGATTGCTACCGAGGTGCCTTGTGGGGTGACCTGGCGGGTTGGGGTGGCTGGGACAGGATACCGGAAATCCTCAACCTCGGTAACGAGGTCATTGACATTGGTAGCGATGATGGCCTCTACTGAGACAGGCAACCTCGTTAGCGAGGTTGTCGCCGGGTCCGCTACGGACCCGACTCTCTCCCCCAGAACCGCTTCTGGAGCGGCGCTGGACGAGGGAGACGGAACCTTGGTTCCTCACTGAAAGACCGCAGGACGCCCCTTCCCCTAGTTGGGGAGGGCCGGGGTGATAGCACCACCAAATCCCCCGGGTCATGGCTCCTGCAGTGCGCAGCGCAGACAGATGTGCTGTCCGTCCATCAGGGCGCGGGGCTACGGCCTGCGCGGCCTGGTGGGCGGAGAAGGCATCGCGTCCCGCCCCTCCGATATGAGGAGTCACCTTGACCACGACCGCCACCCCGACGGCTCGCAAGCGGTGCCGTAAGACCCGCACCAAGAAGGTCAACCCCCGTCCGCCGATCCTCGCTTCCACCCTCGCGGCCACCGAGATCGATCTTGCTCCCGGCCGGGAGCACATGGTCTGCCCCGACTGCCGCACCTGGTGCCCCATCACCGGCATGAATGGCACCCCCAAATTGGTCCCTCACCACACCGACCCCGCTGGCACCCCGAACACGCGCCGCTGCACGGCCGGTAGCGACCGCCGCGTCACCATCGACGTCACTGTCGGCAGCTGGAGCACGACGCTGATCGAGGCCCGCCCCACCATCGACTCTCGCCGTCCCACCAAGGTGCTTCCCAAGCCCGCGCCGGCCCCGGCCCGCGCCGTCGCCCACATTGCTGCGCGGCGGCAGCCGGTCGGGCGCGGTCCGTGGATTCTGCGGGAGATGGCCTGGGCATCGGCCGCGCTGGAGGCTGACAGGACCGACGCCCGGCGCGCGCAGCTGCCCGTCGGTGAGGTCCCGACCGACGCTCCCGCCGTGCCGCTGACCACGTTGCACCCGAAGCACCCGATGCACTGACCGTTCCGCAGCCTGCGGTGGCCGCCGTCGACTGCGCCCGCCAAGCCTGAGGCGCGGTGGTCGGCGGGGCGCCCAGGACGAACCTCACCCGCTGACGACTAGGAGGGCCCATGCAAGGCGACCAGGAGCAGATGACCGCGTACGAGAGGGAGCAGGCCGCCCTGGCGGAGATGCACCGGACGTACGAGGAGATGGACCAGGCCGAATACGTGCAGTTCATGGATGAGATGGACGCCCGCGACGCCGGACGCGCCACACAGCAGAACTGATCCGCAGCCCTGCGCTGCCCACGGTCGGCCAGCCCGCTTCAGCGCGGGCTGGCCGACCGTGGAGTGCGCAGGACGCACTCATGTGACGGACCCCCGGGGTGGCACCCCCGGGGGTCCTGTCGCAGGTCACCCTTCGCGAGAGGACGACCCACCACATGCCCAGCATGACAGCCACCCCGACCCTGACCAGCCGGCCCCCGCTGCCCAAGCGCCCGCTTCCGCACGAGAAGACGCCAGACCGGCCGGGTACGTCCGGCGCTCGCCCTCACCCGCAGCGTGATGCCCGGGTCGACGCGGAGATCGGCCCCCGCACGGTCGGCGCGATCTACCAGACGAGCATCAGCGCGTACGAGGTCCTCGCGGTCATCCGGGACCCCGAGCGTGCGAGCGCCCTGCTCCGGCGGACCGCGCTGTGGGCGGTCATCGTCCGCGACATCATGCGCGCCGACGCCGAGCCGTACGCGGTCGGCGACACCTGGACAACGTCGGACCGCCTGGTCCGCGAGGGCCGGACTCCGGCTGCGTACGCCCCGGCCGCCTGACGATCCGCCACGGTCCCCCTCCCACCTCCGCCGACGAGGGTGGGAGGCGGGCCGTGGCTGGCCGTCCGGCCAGTCACAGGCGGCGGCCCCGGAAGGTGAGAGCTCCGGGGCCGCCAGACAGGAATGGGAGTTCCTGTGGCTGACAGCATTTCATGCACCACCACGACCGATGAAGCTCATCGGAGTCTCGGGCAGCACCTCCTGGCCATCGTCCGTGAGCAGGACGCCCGCATCCCCGCAGAGGGGCGCGCTCCGCGCACCGTGGCGGAGATGCGGGCCCGCCTCGCGGCCGCCGGCGCGACCCACGGTGAGGTGACGGCATGACCGCCGCCGTCCTGCGCCTCACCGACGAAGAGCGCGCGGAGCTGTCCCGCAAGGTCGCCGAGACGAACAAGCGCAGCGAGGACCGCCCCCGCGGATGACCAGGGACGACCTCTTCGCCCGCTACCAGGCGGCGGCCGCCGCGCACCGCACCCACCGCGCCACCTGCACGTTGTGCACCGACACCAGCCGCTGCTCCACAGGACAGCGGCTGTTCGAAGCCTTCGCCCGCTTGCAGGACGCCTACCTCAACTGTCAACGCCAGCAACGGCGCTGACCCTGCCCAGCCCGACACCGCCACCTCTGTCGGCTGCCTGACCCGCACAGCCCGGCCCCCGCGCATCCGCAGCGGGCCGGGCTGTGCGCGGTCCAGGGGAGCCGCGCAGCCGCGCGACCAATCACCCCCGCCGGGAGGCCTCATGCCCGCCCTGACCACGCCCGTGACCGCGCCGGGCTGTCTGTCCCGCTCGCTGTGCCAGCACGCTGTGCCGTGCCCGACGGCTGACAGCCCGGACCGGGAGGCCGCTGCCGTGGTGGCCGGCCACCCGGAGCAGGGCTGGAGCCTGCTGTGCAACGGGACATAGTCGACGACACCGGTGACCTGCTGCCCGACGGACGGATCGTCGCCCCGCACCGGCCGACCGAGACCTGAACCCCTCCCACCCCCGCCGCC